>DAINPC010000020.1:10685-17012 GCA_036743695.1 Solirubrobacteraceae bacterium
CGGCGGCCACAGGGGGCTTGTGACCGCCGCCCGCAGGGTGACTAACTGGCGAGGATCATTATGCCCCGATTGCAGCGGGCCCAAACCCCCGTTTTTGACTCGGATGAGAGCGATCGAGCAGGCGGCGCTCGCGCGGCCAGACGGCAGGCTGTGCGACGACATCGCGCTGCCTCGTGCGCGCATGGCTGGCGTTGGCTAGACTCAAGCCGATTATGGGGGTCCACGATCACCTGCGGATCGGAGTTGCGCACGAGGACGATCGGGTGGTGCTCGCGCTCGACGGCGAACTGGACATGGCCAGCGCGCCGGCGCTGCAACGTGCGCTCGAGAGCGTGGAGCTGGCGGGCAAGGCGATGGTGGTGCTGGATCTCCACAAGCTCGAGTTCATCGACTCCACCGGGCTGCGCATCATCCTGGCCGCCCGCAAGCGCTGCCGCGAGCACGACCAGGAGCTGGCTGTGACCCGCGGCTCCCAGCAGGTGGAGCGGCTGCTGAGCGTGACTGGCATGGCCGAGCATCTGCGCACGGTCCCCGCGCCGGATGAAATGCGCGCCTGAGATCCGCTAGAGCGCGGCCAGGCGGCGCTCCAGGAAGCGGCGCTCGGGATCGGAGCGCACCAGCTCGAGCGCGCGCCGGTAGGCGGCGCGCGCCTCCGCCGGGCGCTCCAGACGGCGCAGGAAGTCGCCGCGGGCGGCGTGCAGGTAGTGGTAGCTGTCGAGCTCCAGCCCGTCGATCGCGTCCAGGCCACGTTGTGGCCCCTCCGCTTCAGCCAGGGCGACCGCGCGGTTGAGCGCCACGACGGGGGAGCCGGTGACGCGCAGCAGCTGCGTGTAGACGGCGGCGATCGCAGGCCAGTCGCTACTGTCCTCCGCGTGCAGTGAGGCGATGGCGGCCTGCAGGACGTAGGCGCCCTCGCCGCGCAGCGCCAGCGCACGCTCCAGCGCGGCGCGCCCCGCGCGCATCTGCGAGCGGTCCCACAGCGAGCGGTCCTGGTCCGCCAGCAGCACCAGCTCGCCGCCGCGAAGGCGGGCGCCGCGACGCGAGTCGTGCAGCAGCATCAGCGCCAACAGCCCGAAGACGTCGGCCTCGTCGGGCATCAACTCGGCGAGCGAGGCGCCGAGGCGGATCGCCTGCGCGGAGAGCTCGCCGCGGCCGTCATAGCCCTCGTTGAAGATCAGGTAGACGACCGCCAGTACCGCTGTCAAGCGGTCGGGCAGCAGATGCGCGGGCGGGATCCGGAAGGGGATCCCGGCGTCCCTGATCTTGCGCTTGGCCCGCACGAGCCTCTGAGCCATGGTCGCCTCGGGCACGAGAAAGGCGCGAGCGATCTCATCGGTGGTGAGGCCGCCGAGCGCGCGCAGCGTCAGCGCCACCTGGGCGTCCAGCGCCAACGCGGGGTGGCAGCAGGTGAAGATCAGCTCCAGCCGCTCGTCGCGGAAGGCGCTCTCCTCGATGTGATCCTCCACGGCTTCGGGCACCTCCAGGAGCCTTGTCTTCGCCGCGAGCGTGCGTTCCCGGCGAATGCGGTCGATCGCGCGGTTGCGCGCGGTCACCACCAGCCACGCCGCGGGGTTGGCGGGCGCTCCATCGCGCGGCCATCGCTCGGATGCGAGCGCGAACGCCTCCTGGACGGCCTCCTCGGCGAGATCGAAGTCGCCGAGGAAGCCGACCAGCGTGGCCAGGACCCGCCCCCACTGCTCGCGGAAGACCTGCTCGATCAGCGTTCCACCACCGGACGCACCTCGATCGCTCCGCCCATCCGCGCGGCGGGGATGCGGGCGGCGAGCTCGATCGCGGAGTCGAGGTCATCGGCCTCCAGCAGGTAGTAGCCGCCGAGGGCCTCCTTGGTCTCGGGGAACGGGCCGTCGGTGGTCAGCGTGCGGCCGTCCTGGACGCGGACCGTGGTTGCGGTGCTCGCGTCCTGCAGCTGCGCCCCGCCGGTCACGCCGGCGGTCTGGTAGATGCCGGCATACTCGCCCATCACCGCGTTCTGTTCCTCCTCGGAGAGGCCCTCCCATGCGGATGAAGCGTCGCCCGAGTAGATCTGGAGCATGTAGTTCATGAACTGCCTCCTTGTGCGGATTGTGGTCGCCTCTAGGACGAAGTGAGCGGGCGTGGATCGACAGGTCCCCGACAGATATACCGTGCTACATATATGTTGATCTGCTTATATACATTGGATGACGAGTGCGTTCGAGGTCGTGACGGAGCCGGCGCGCCGTGAGATCCTCGACCTGCTGATCCGCGGCCCGCGGGCGGTGGGCGAGCTGGCGGCGGAGACCGGTCTGAGCCAGCCCAACACCTCGCGGCATCTGCGCATCCTGCGCGAAGCCGGCATGGTGGAGTCGCGCGCGGTGGGGCAGCGGCGGCTGTATGGGCTGCGCGGCGAGGGGTTCGCGGAGCTGGCCCGCTGGCTGACCCCCTACGTGCTGCTGTGGCAGGGCGGGCGGGACGCGCTCCAACGCCACCTCGACAGAGGGGAGTGAGCAATGCCTTGCCCGCCCAGGGTCTGAGGACATCTAATCGAGGACGAAGGCGGCCTCGTCGGGGACGCACCAGGACCAGTGCTCTCCCGGCTCGATCGACTCGACCTGATCGAGGTGAGAGCAGCTGGCTGCGGCGCTCATGGGGCGGAACTGCGCTCGCTCACGATGATGGGGATGGTAGTGACGTTCAAGCGATGCGGGCATGCGTCCGCCGATGCAAAGGCTCTACGCTTGTGCGCGTTGCCCTGGCTTTTCCGTGGCCGACGGAGGACCCCGTTGTTGAACCCGAGAGAGTGAGCCCGAGATGAGCGCCTCCGCAGTCGAGCAGCCGCAGCAGAGCCCGACCCTTCCCGAGCATGTGGACGTGCTGATCGTCGGCGCCGGCGTGTCGGGCATCGGCTGCGCCTACCACCTGCAGAGCGAGCAGCCGGGCAAGGCCTACCTGATCCTCGAGGGACGCGACGCGATCGGCGGGACGTGGGACCTGTTCCGCTACCCGGGCATCCGCTCGGACTCCGACCTGCACACCTTCGGCTACGAGTTCAAGCCATGGCTGGGCGAGAAGGCGATCGCCGATGGCCAGGCGATCCTGGACTACATCAGCGAGACAGCGATCGAGAACGGGATCGAGCGGCACATCCGCGTCGGCTACAGGGTGGTGCGCGCCGCGTGGTCCAGCGAGGACGCGCGCTGGACGGTGCAGGCGAGACGAGCTGAGACGGGCGAGACGGTGGAGGTGAGCTGCGGTTGGCTGTTCTGCGCGAGCGGCTACTACCGCTACGACGAGGGCTACACCCCGAGCTTCGAGGGAGTTGAGCGCTTCCAGGGCCAGATCGTCCACCCCCAGCACTGGCCCGAGGATCTCGATTACACAGACAAGCGCGTGGTGGTGATCGGCAGCGGCGCAACCGCGGTCACGCTGATACCGGCGATGACGGATAAGGCCGCGCACGTGACGATGCTGCAGCGCTCCCCCACCTACGTCGTCTCGCTGCCGGAGAAGGACCCGATCGCCAACGCCATGAAGCGCGTGCTGCCGCCCCGCACCGCCTACGCGCTCGCGCGCAGGAAGAACATCTGGTTGCAGAAGACGATCTACACCCTCAGCAGGAGCCGCCCGAAGCTCGTTCGGCGCCTGCTGCGGGCGGGGGTCAAACGCCGGCTCCCCGAGGGGTTCCCCGTAGACACCCACTTCAACCCCAGCTACGAGCCGTGGGACCAGCGTCTCTGTGCAGTCCCGGATGGGGATCTGTTCGAGGCGATCGGCTCTGGGCGCGCCTCGGTGGTCACCGACACGATCGAGACCTTTACCGAGCGGGGCATCAAGCTGACCTCCGGCGCGGAGCTCGAGGCTGACATCGTGGTCACCGCGACCGGTCTCAACCTCCTGACCTTCGGCGGCATCGAGTTGACCGTGGACGGTCAGCTCGTCGACCTGCCGCAGACGATGGCCTTCAAGGCGATGCTGCTCAGCGACGTGCCGAACTTCGCGTTCGCCATCGGCTACACCAACTCCTCGTGGACGCTGAAGGTTGACCTCGTGTGCGAGTACTTCGGCCGCCTGCTGGCGTACATGGACGAGCACGCCTACGACACGTGCATGCCGCACAACGACGACCCCACGATCACCACGCGTCCGCTGCTGGACCTCAGCGCGGGATACGTTCAACGCTCGGTGCACGAGCTTCCACGGCAGGGCTCCCGCTTTCCCTGGTCGATGGCCATGAGCTACGCCCAGGACGTGAAGAGCCTCCGCAACGGCGCGATCGAGGACCCGGCTCTGCGGTTCTCACGCCGAGCGACCGTGGCCGGAGCCTCGCCGTCCCCCGTGCTGGCCGCCTGACGCTCCTCGGCAGCAGCGTCACATTGTTGCTCGCCGGGCTCAGCCTCCGGCTCGCTTGGCGGCGTGACGGCGCGCGTAGAGCTTCTCGCGGATCGTCATGGCCCCCGGATGGCCATTACCGGGCCAGGGAGTCAGGAGCAACAGCAGTCGCGCCTGCGAGGATGCGATGACCTCGTGACGCTCCCCCGGGGCGAGCTCGACCAGCAAGCCGGCACCACCACTCACACGCTCCCCCGCCGATGTCTGAACCTCGACCTCGCCACCGAGCACCACCAGCCACGTCCGCTCGTGAACCTCGTGGTCGGAGAGGCTCTCGCCGGCCGCGAGGTCGAGCGCGATCGCACGCGCAGCATCGCTCGAGGAGAGGATCTCCGGCAGTCGCGGCTCCAGATCAAGCGCCTTCAGCTCCCAGTTGTTCACCAGCCCTCCTCCCGGTCGGTCGTGCTCGACACCATATGCAAACGCCCGCGCGTGGGGAGCCCGCGGTCCTCACCGAACGTCCGCTGGACCGAGCGCGGCCAGCAGCTGCTCGGCGATCGCGCGCGGCGAGGGAGGGCAGCCGCGGATGCGGATGTCGACGGGCAGGAGATCCTCCAGCGGGCCGGCGAGCTCCTCGGGGCTGGCGAGGATCCCGTGGCCGAGCGCGCAGTCGCCGAGCGCCGCCACGAGCCGCGGCTCGGGCATGGCCTCGTATGCGATGCGCAGCGCTGCGGCCATCCGGGTGGTCACCGGACCGGTCACCAGCAACACGTCGGCGTGGCGCGGGGAGGCGACGATGTCGAGTCCGAAGCGCTGCAGGTCGTAGCGAGGACTGGTGACGAGGCCCAGCTCGTGCTCGCAGCCGTTGCACGAGCCGGCGTCGACGTGGCGCAGCGCGAGCGACCGTGGGCGCGCAGGGCGGGTGAGCGCGGCGTCACGGCGGAGCTGGGCGAGCTGGCGCAGGAGAATGAACATCAGCGGTCCACGCAGGCGTAGCAGAGCTCGAAGCTCTTGTTGATGAGCGGAAAGTCGGGCAGCAGGCTCCCGACCGCTGCATGCGCCACGGCGGGCCAGTTGGCGTAGGAGCCGGTGCGCAGCCGCATCCGGGCGATGCGACCCGCGGTCAGCTCGACGGCGGCGAGCGTGGCGCCGCGCGGGCTCTCGACTAGTCCGAGGCCGAATGGGCGCGGCTCGTGCTGGAGGGTGCTCCGCCCGCGCGCCAGCGGGCGGGCGAGAAGCTCGTCGAGCAGCTCATAGGTGGTCTCGAGCTCGGCGGCGCGCAGCTGCAGCCGAGCGGCGACGTCTCCGGTCGGCGCTCGCGGCGCCGCCGGGCTGAACCCGCTGCCGTAGGAGAGCCGCGGGCTGTGAGTGCGGGCGTCGGTGCGCACGCCAGCGGCCCGGGCGGCCGGTCCCGAGGCCCCGAGCCGCAGCGCAGCGTCGTGGTCGAGCACGCCGACCGCGTCGAGTCGCGCCTGCAGCGTGCCGGCGAACTCGAGCTCCCGCCACGCCGCCGCGGCGTCGGCGCGCAGCTCGCGCAGCTCGCCGCGGGCGCGATCGACGGCCGCGCGGTCGAGCTCGAGCACACTCTCGCCGACGGCGATCGTGCGGAAGAGGAAGCGATGGCCGGCGAGGTGCTCGTTGACGCGCTGCGCGCGATCCTTGAGCGCGGCGAACACCATCGAGCCCGGCGCGTAACCCACGCCGGCGCAGAGGGCGCCGATGTCGTGGAGGTGGTTGTAGAGGCGCTCGAGCTCGAGCAGCAGCGTGCGGGCAACGCGCACCTCGCGTTCGGGCCAGAGGCCCAGCGCCTCCTCTACGGCGTGCGCGTAGGCGACGCTGTTGGCCACTGCGCAGGCTGCGCATGCGCGCCCGGCAAGGGCCAGGCCGGCGCCGAGATCGCCGCCCTCTGCGGCGCGCTCGAGGCCGCGGTGCTTGTAGAAGAGGCGCGCGTCGAGCGCGAGGATCCGCTCACCGACGACGTGGAAGCGGAAGTGGCCCGACTCGATCACGCCGGCGTGG
>DAINPC010000021.1:0-4184 GCA_036743695.1 Solirubrobacteraceae bacterium
GAGTTCACGCTCGACTTCATGCGCATCGGGCCACAGGGGCAGCAGGGCATGGTGGTCTCGCGCGTGTCCTTCTCGCCGCTGCTCGCCAGCCAGCTGCTGGACCTTCTGCGCGAACAGTGGCAGGCCTACACTGAGGAATCGGGCATTCCGCCCGAACGTGAAGCCGATGACTGAAGAGCAGCCCTTCAAGGGCACCGAGGACATGGGGCCGACCAGGGTCCCTCTGAAGGGGCCGAACGTGAACAGCACGTTCGACACGCCGCCGAGCCCCGATGCGGTCAAGGCTCACGAAGCGGCCATGCGCCGGCACCTGCAGGATCGTCGCCCTCCGCAGGACCCGCACGACGCGGCCTAGGAAGTCGGCCGCCGTGGCGCGCGCCGGGCGCTGCGCGCGTTCAGTCCGCTGTGTCCGCGGCGAACGGCAGCTCGACCACGCGCGCGGTCCCGCGCTCGCCGACGCCCACCGTGCTGCCGGGCTCGGCCTCCCTGCGCACCAGCGCGAGCGCGATCGGGCCGAGGGCGGGGGAGACGGCGCTGCTGCCCACGCGCCCCACCGTCCGCTCACCGAGGCGCAGCTCGGCGCCGGGGGCGGCGGGCTCGGAGAGGCGCAATCCCCGCAGATGGCGGTTGGGCTTGCCCTTGTAGAACAGGCGCGCCACCGTCTCCTGGCCGACGTAGCAGCCCTTGGTGAAGCTGACCGCGCGGTCGTTGAGGCCGGCCTCCTGCGGGATCACGCTGTCGTCCAGGTCCAGCCCGTAGCGGGGGCGCCCGCGCTCGATGCGCAGGCATTCCACGGCCTGCTCGTCAACCGGCGCGGCTCCGCGCTCGCGCGCGGCGGCGGCGAGCTGCTCGGTGTCCGCGGCTCCGCACAGCAGATCCACGCCCACATCCGTGCGCACGGCCCGCACGGCGATGCCGCCCAGCTCCTGCGCCAGGTGCGCGTGCTTGCTCGCGGCCAGCTGCTCGGCGCCCGCGATCGTGTCCGCCTCGGGCCCGATCAGCGACAGCAGGCCGCACTCGATGGTGCGCTTGTGCAGCTCCACGTCGTAGCCGACCTTGAAGCGGCGAATCATGTCGAACAGCGCCTGCAGGGTCACGCGCTCCGTGTCGAGCAGCAGCTCCGCCACCTCCACGGGCGCCCCATCACGATCGGCGACGGCGAGGATGCGCAGATCGCCCAGCATCTTGCCCTTGTGCGTGAGAAAGGCCGCGTAGCAGCCCTCGCCTGGCCGCAGCGTCGCCAGCTCGTTGGTGACCTGGCCGTTCAGGAACTCAACCGCGCCCGGTCCGGTGAGGGCGAGCTTGCCCCGCTCGGAGCGGTCCAGCAGGCCGCAGCCGTGCAGCAGCGTGTGGCGGTCGGCGCTGAGCGACTGCGTGTCGGTGCTTGCCATCGGTTCGAGAATAGCCGCGCTAGGCTTCCAGGCAATGGGTCTTGCCGACACGTTTCAGGGGATTGTGGACTTGCTGCCCGAGGATTGGACGGATCTCGAGCTGGACATGCGGATACCCGACGAGTCCCGCTACGTGGAGGCCGCGCTGTACCTGGCCACCTGTAACGCGCGCCCCTACTCCCATCACGACTGGCACTGGCGGCTGCTGATCGCCCACAGCTTCGGCCACGCGGCCTCCGCGCAGACGGTCCACGGCGCGTTGCGCCTGCTCGACGAAGCCGGGATCGAGGCCGAGCTCGTCGTGCGCGAGACGCGCAGCGGACGCGTGGAGGTGACCCAGATGTGGGGACGCCCCCAGTCGGCGCGCGAGGAGTTTCGCCGCCTGCGGGCGCAGTAGCCGTGGCGCGCGTGCTGGCGCTGACCGGGGACCTGCTGTTCGGCTCGCGGGTGCAGGGCGATCTGGCGGCGGCCGGCCATGACGTGGAGCTGATCGCCGATGGGACCAAGCTGAAGGAGCGCCTCGCCGATGCGCAGGCGCCAGTCGCGGCGCTCCTGGTGGTCGATCTGACCGACGATCGCCTCGACGGCGCGGCGATCGTCGAATCGCTCTCCGCCGGCGGGGCGCTCGCATCGTTGCGCACGCTGGCCTTCTACTCGCACGTGGATGTCGCTGCGCGAGAACGCGCGGAGCGGGCCGGCTTCGAGCTGATCGTGCCGCGCTCGCGGATGGCCCGCGAGGGCGCGCAGCTGGTGGCGCGGCTGACCTAACCGCCGACGGCCGCGCCCGCGGCCCGAGGGCGGCGCAGCAGCGGGTGCCCGGGCCCGGCGCCGGGCCCGGGGAGCGCGCGGACATCCCTGACCGACAGACGTGCGCTGCAGCGCACGCAGATGCGGTGCGAGTCCACCGCGCCGCCGCAGTCGCGATGTTCGAGCAGCACCGGTGGCCCGTCCGCGGTCGGGGCGTGCTGATCGCCCCACTCCATCAGCGCCAGCAGCGTGGGCCACAGGTCCAGGCCCTTCGCCGTGAGGCGGTATTCGCTGCGTGGCGGGTGCTCCTGGTAGAGACGCTTCTCCAGCACCCCCTCCTCGATCAGTCTCCTCAGGCGCGTCTGCAGCACGTTGCGGGCGATGCCCAGGTTCTCCTGGATCTCGTCGAAGCGGCGCAGGCCGAGGAACACGTTGCGCACGATCAGCAGCGACCAGCGCTCTCCCACCACCTCAAGGGCGCCCGCGATGCTGCAAGTTTGGCTCCCGTATTCGTTTCCCAGCATGACCTGAACCCGATAATAGGCGGTCGGGTGGCATCATGCAACTAGTGCATCTCATCATGCAACGGATCAGCTGGCCGGCGTGGCCGCGCCGCCGCCGAGCTCCGCGCTCTCGGCCGCGGCGGGGTCGAGCGGCACGAGCGCACCGTTGGGTACGCGCTCGAAGCGCTCGACGCGATGCCCGGCCCGGTGGGAGAGGGCCGCGCGGATGACCATCCCGTGGCACACCACCAGGGCCGGCGCCTCGCCCGCCTCGACCCGCTCGAGGGCCGCGTTCACCCGCTCGTCCTGTTCCGCGAAGGACTCTCCGCCCGGAAAGGCGAAGCCCGGATCGCCGGCCACGAACGCGTCGAACAGCTCCGGCGTCCGCGCTCGCACCTCGATGAAGCTGCGGTCCGTCCAGTCGCCCGCGTCGGTCTCCATCAGGCGGGGGTCCTCGATCGGCTCCAGGCCGATCCTGCGCGCGAGCACGTCGGCCGTTTCGCGGGCTCTCAGCAGCGGGCTGCACCACAGCGCACGGAAGTCGTGCGCCGCCGCCCGCTCCGCCAGCTCCGCTGCCTGCGCGCGTCCGGTCTCATCGAGCGGAACGGGCAGATGTCCCTGGAAGCGGCCCTCGAGGTTGTAGGCGGTCTGGCCGTGGCGGGCCAGGTAGACGCGCGATCGCACCGGGAAGGACACGCGGGCGAGCATAATGGGGTGGACACCGTCGGCGTCGGGCCACGCGCGGGCCGCGACGGCAGGCGAGCATGGCCCGAAAGGCCGCTGGACATCGACGACTTCGGAGGACCGACATGAGCGACGCGACGCCGCCCCGCACGACAACCGACGCCGGCATCCCCGCGCCCAGCGACGAGCACTCGCTGACCGCGGGGCCAGACGGACCGATCCTGCTGCAGGACCACTACGTGATCCAGAAGATGGCCCAGTTCAACCGCGAGCGGGTGCCCGAGCGCGTGGTCCACGCGAAGGGCGGCGCCGCCCATGGCTTCTTCGAAGTCACCGAGGACGTGACGCAGTGGACCAGCGCAGCGTTCCTGTCGGAGGTCGGCAAGCGCACCGATACCTTCCTGCGCTTCTCCACGGTCGCCGGCGAGCTCGGCTCAGCCGACACCGTGCGCGATCCCCGCGGGTGGGCGCTGAAGCTCTACACCGAGGAGGGCAACTACGACCTCGTCGGCAACAACACGCCGATCTTCTTCATCAAGGACCCGTCGAAGTTCTCAGACTTCATCCACTCCCAGAAGCGGATGCCCGACACCAACACGCGCTCGAACAACGCGCAGTGGGACTTCTGGTCGCTCTCGCCCGAGTCCTACCACCAGGTCGCGTTCCTGTTCTCCGACCGCGGCACGCCGCGGACCTGGCGGAACATGAACGGCTACGGCAGCCACACGTTCATGTGGCTCAACAAGGCCGGCGAGCGCTTCTGGGTGAAGTACCACTTCAAGACGGTCCAGGGCATCGAGACCTTCACCGACGCCGAGGCCAAGGCGATGGTCGCCGAGGACCCCGACTTCCACCTGCG
>DAINPC010000021.1:4284-11201 GCA_036743695.1 Solirubrobacteraceae bacterium
GTGTACGCGCCCAACAGCTTCGGCGGACCCCACGCCGATCCGGCCCGCTACCCCGACGCCTCCTGGCAGGCCGACGGGGACATCGTACGCACGGCGCAGACCCTGCACGCCGAGGACGACGACTACGGTCAGGCGGGCTCGCTGTACCGCGACATCCTCTCGCAGACCGACCGCGAGCACCTCCTCGAAAACCTCACCGGGCATCTCGGCACGGATGTGAGCAGGGAGGTCCAGGAGCGCGCGACCGGCCACTGGCGCAAGGTGGACGCCGACCTCGGGGCCCGTCTGGCGGCAGGTCTCGGGCTCGACGGCGCCGGCAACGGCGCCGGCCCGGCCGACCCCGGTCAGCCCGCCGCGCAGGGCGCCGCCGTCGAGGGTGCCGCAGAGCCCGCGCGGGGCTGAGCGAAGGCCCTCAGATGCGCCGCCGGGTCACCTTCTCGCGCAACCTGACGCTGTCGCTGTCGCGGACGTGCCGCTGCTACTGCAAGTACTGCGCGTTCGCGACGCACACCGCGCACCTGTACGCGCCGCAGGAGGTGCTGGAGATCCTCGACGGCGCCGCGCGCAGGCAGGTCAAGGAGCTGCTGGTGCTGACGGGCGAGCGTCCCGAGGTCAACCCCGAGGTACGAGAGCGACTTCGGGGCTACGGCCACGAGGACTTCACGGGCTATGTGGTGTGGGCGTGCGAGCAGGCGCTGGAGCGCGGCCTGCTGCCGCACACCAACCTGGGCGTGCTCTCGCGCCAGGACCTGGCGCGCCTGCGTGAGGTGACCGCGTCGCAGGGGCTGATGCTGGAGTCGGTCTCAGAGCGGCTGATGGAGACCGTGCACGCGGGCTCGCCCACCAAGCACCCCGAGCGGCGCCTGGAGACGATTCGCGCGGCGGGGGAGCTGAAGATCCCGTTCACCAGCGGCATCCTCGTGGGGATCGGCGAGACCGAGCAGGAGCGGATGCAGTCGCTGGAGGCGCTCGCCGCGGTCCACGCGCGCCACGGACACCTGCAGGAGGTGATCCTCCAGAACTTCGTGCCGCACCAGCGCTACTACGGCCAGGAGCCAGCGCAGATCGCCGACGAAGCCGCGCGCGAGTATTGGCGCACGGGGGTGGCCGACGGCCGTCCGTCGCTGGCGCTGCCGCAGTGGGCGTGTCCGGTGAGCATCGAGGACATGAAGCGGCTGATCGCGGAGACCAGGCGCCTGATGCCCGAGATCGGCATCCAGATCCCGCCGAACCTGGCGGACTGGTGGGGGGAGCTGGTGGCCGCGGGCGCCACCGACCTGGGGGGGCTGAGCGCCAACGGCGACCACATCTCCCCCGAGCACCCCTTCCCCTCGCCGCACCAGGTGCGCAAGGAGCTGCAGCGCGACGGACATGCGCTGACGGAGCGCCTGTGCGTCTATCCGCGCTACATCGACAGCGAGTGGCTGGCGCCCGCGGTGATGGACACGATCAAGGCCTCCTACTGGAGCTTCATCCCGCGTCGCGGCTCCGGACGCACCGAGCCGCCCGCCCCGATCCGCCCCCATCTGACCGCGGGCGCGATCGAGAAGGGCCGCAACGGGATCGCGCTGAGCGCGCAGGAGCTGACTGCGCTGTTCGCCGAGACGCGTCCCGAGGCGATCGAGGAGATCCGCCAGGCGGCGGACGAGCTGCGCGAGGAGCTGGCGGGGGAGACGGTCACGTTCGTGGTCAACCGCAACATCAACGTGTCCAACGTGTGCGTGGTCGGCTGCGCCTTCTGCGGGTTCGGGCAGGGCAAGCGCTCGCCGGACGCCTACGAGCACGACGAGCACGAGTTCGTGGCCCGCATCCACGACGCCCTCGCCTATGGCGCCACGGAGCTGTGCATCCAGTCGGGCATCCACCCGGACTGGGCGCTCGAGGACTATCTCGGCTGGCTGCGACTGGCCAAGGCCACGGCCGCGGCGGCGGGCGCCGATCTGCACCTGCACGCCTACAGCCCGATGGAGATCGCGCACATGTGCGACATCTCCGGGCTGCCGGCAGCCGACGTGTTCGCGCGGCTGCGCGACGCCGGGCTCGGATCGACGCCGGGGACGGCCGCGGAGGTGCTGCACGACGGGGTGCGCGAGCGCATCTCCCCGAACAAGCTCCCGGTGGCGCGCTGGGTGGAGATCATCGAGGCCTCCCACCACGCCGGCCTGCGCTCCACGGCCACGGTCATGTTCGGCCACATCGAGGAGCCGTGGGAGCTGGCCGAGCACATGCGCGTGATCCGCGAGCTGCAGGAGCGCACGGGCGGCATCACCGAGTTCGTGCCGCTGTCCTTCATCCCCTTCCAGACGCTGCTCGGGCGCACCCACGGCGTGGAGGAGATCTCGCGCGAGGAGAATCTCAAGCACACGGCCGTCTTCCGCCTGGCGCTCGGGCGCACGGTCGCCAGCCTGCAGGCGAGCTGGGTGAAGATGGGCTTGGAGACCGCCAGCGAGTCCCTGCGCTGGGGCGTCAACGATCTCGGCGGGACGCTCATGGAGGAGTCCATCAGCCGCCTGGCCGGCAGCTACCACGGCACCAAGCTGGACCCCGAGCAGCTTGTCGCCGCGGCACACGCCGCCGGGCGCCCCGCAGCGGAGCGAACCACGCTGTATGAGATCAGGCGCCGCTACGAGCTGCCGATCGCGGCCTGAGCCTCAGCGAAACAGATCCTCCTCCAGCGCGCGCAGCAGCTCCACGGCGCCGGGACCGTCCTCGTCGGTGACGTAGCGCTCCAGTCCGTCCAGCACCACCACCGGCTCGCGCGAGTCCTTGGCACGCGCCAGGTCGGCGCAGGCGGCGGCGGCGTCGGCCACGGCCAGCCACGTGGCCTTCAGCTTCAGGCCGATCGAATCGGTGCGCCCGCGCCAATCGTCCAGCGGGCGCATGCCCGCGATCCCGATCGCGACGTCCAGCTGGCCGTGGCGCCAGGCGCGCCCGAAGCTGTCGGTGACGAGCACGCCCACCGACGCTCCCGTCAGCTCGCGTAGGCCCGCGCGGATGCGGCGCGCGGAGGCGTCGGGATCGCGCGGCAGCAGTATCAGCGTGTCGGGCTCGCCGGCGTTGGAGGCGTCCACGCCGGCGTTGGCGCAGACGAAGCCGTGGCGGGTGCGGCAGATCAGCACGCCCCGCTCCGCGCGCAGGAGCTCCTGCGACTCGTCCAGCACCACCTGGATCGCGCGGGGATCACGCTCCCCGCTGGCGCCCGCCGCGGCGGCGGCCGCCAGCTCGTGCGCACGCGTGCTCGGCTGGACGTCCTTCAGCGCCACCACCGCACCCTCGGACTTGGACACGGCCTTGTGGGCGATCGCCAGCACCTGCCCGTCGCGCAGCCGCTGGCCCGCGAGCGCCGTGGCGATCAGCGCCGCGAGATCCCCGCCTGGGCGCACCTCGGGGAGGCCTGGCAGGCCGCGGGCGGTGAGCGCTGTCACGGGCCCGTGGGCTTCAGGCGGCGCTGACGGGGGAGAGGACGTTCGCGCGGTCGGGCTCCTCGAGCACCGCTCGCGTGCGCGAGGCCAGCGCGTGCGTGCCCGCGAGACGGTCGCGCAGGACGGCCAGGTCGGCGCCCGTGTCGATGTCCAGCAGCAGCGATGGCGGCTGCGCCGTGCGGCAGGCCACACCCGCGGCCAGCGCCAGCGCGCGGTGGCGCTCACAGCTGTCCGGCCCGAAGCTCGCAGCGATCGCGTCCGCAGGCGTGAGCAGCAGGCCGTTGGTGCCCGTGCCGTGGCGGTCGGGCACGATCACTACCTCGGCCTCGCCCATGACGGCGCCGCCACCGTCCAGGACCCGCTCCCGGCGCGCGGCCTGCCCCCCGTGCCCCCAATGTCCGCCGAGCAGCCACTGGAGCTCGACGGGATCGAGCGCGGGGCAGTCGCCGGGCACGCACAGCACCCGCTGCATGCCCTCCGCGAGCGCGCGGCGCACCCCCAGGGCCACGGCCGCGGACTGCCCGTCCTCGGCCGCGTCCTCCACCACCAGCGCACCGTCTGCAAGCGCCGCCTCGGCCACGGAGGACTCGCGGGTGACCACGATCGCGCGCTCGATCGCCGGGGTTTGCGCGAGCGCGGCGAGCACGTCGGCGACCATCGCGCGCGCCAGCTCCAGCCGCAGCTGGTCGGCCACGCTGGCGCCCAGGCGCTGCTTGGCCCGGGCGAAGCTCTTGACGGGGAGGATCGCGGCGGTGCGCACAACCCTTCAGAGCCTATCTCCACCCGCGGGCCCGGCCCGACGCGGTCGGCGCCCTAGCCGCGAAGTCCTTCGGCGAAGGACAGCGTCTCCCTGGCCAGCCGAGCGCGCCCAGCCGCGTCCTCCATGCGGGTGTCCGTGTGCAGCGTGGCCAGCGAGGCGACGTTCTCATCGGCCACGATCCCGTCGAGCAGCTCGCCGTAGAAGCTCGCCACCCCAGCCGCGCTCAGCTCCAGCGCGGCGAACGCCATGAACGCCGCCGTGGGGCCCTTGAGCACCTCGCCGCCCACGATCGGGCTGACCGCCACCACGGGCGCGTCCGCCGCGATCAGCGCCTCGCGGATGCCCGGCACGGCGAGGATCGGGGCGATCGAGGCGAGCGGGTTGGAGGGCCCGATCACGATTGCGCGGGCACCCGCGATCGCCGCCAGCGCCTGCTCGCTCGGCGCGGCCTGCTCCGCGCCGCGGTACTCCAGGCCCTCCACCAGCCCGGTGGCTTGTTCGCGGATCATGAACTCCTGGAAGGCGCACCACCCTGCGGCGCCCGTGCGGATCCAAGTGCGCACGGGGTCGTCGCTCATCGGCAGCACCCTCGCGCGCACGCCCAGCGACTCGTTCAGATGCGCCAGCGCGGCCGTGGGGGAGAGGCCCTCGGCGAGCATCCGCGACCGCTCCAGACACCAGGCGAGGTCGCGGTCGCCGAGGTTGAACCACACCTCCACCCCCAGTGCCCGCAGCGCGTCCATCACCGCGAAGGTGTCGTCGCGCAGCCCCCAGCCGCGCTCGTCGATGGCGTCAGCCAGCCAGAAGGACACCAGGTCGGGGTCCGGCGAGACGTGCGCGCCGTAGATCTCGATGTCGTCCGCCGTGTTCACCAGCACGGCCAGCCGCTGTGCTCCCACCACGTCCGCCATCCCCCTGGCGAGCTTTGCCCCGCCGGTGCCGCCCGAGAGCAGCAGGATGTCCGGTCCGCTCACGCCCACAGGCTGTCCGGGAGGCTCGTCAGGCGGATGCCCGCGTGGGCCTTGTAGCGGGAGTTGACCGAGATCAGCAGGGCGGTGAGCGCCTCGGTGGTGCGCGCCATCTCCAGGCGCCCGCAGTCCACGCAGCGCAGGCCGTCGATCAGCTCGATGACGCCGGCCGCCTCGCGCTTGTCCGCGCGGGAGTCGCCGCACACCAGCACGTCCTGGGTCAGCGGGTGCTCGAGATCGGCGAGCGAGGCCGCGCTGACGGTGTGCAGCGCCGAGACCACGCGCACGCCCTCCGGCACCATCTCCTGGGCCTGCTGGGCGGCCGAGCCCTGCCACACGCCCAGCATCCGCGTGGCCTTGCCGCTGACCGCCGCCGCCAGCGGGACGGTCGCGTCGATCAGCAGCTGGCCGGGGGCGAGCGCCTCCCTGAGGTTGGTCAGGGTCTCCGACTGGTTGCGGAAGGGAACGCTCAGGATCACCGTGCCCGCGTCGCGCACAGCGCCCGCGTTGTCGTGGCCGCCGAACGAGCCATCGGGGACGAGCGCAGCGGCGCGCTGCGCCGTCTCCTGCGCACGAGCCGCGTCCCGCGAGCCGATCACGATCGGCACCCCCCCGCGCGCCAGCCTGATCGCCAGGCCGAAGCCGAGCGCGCCGGATGCGCCGATGACTGCGACGGGATCTGGCGTGGAGGACTGCACGGCGGCCGAGTATAGGCTTCAAGCGATGAGGCCCGATGGCACGACTACGCTCCTCGCCGGCGCGGTGCCCGCCGGAGAACAGGACGATCTCCTCTCGTGAGCGCTGCGATGGGGGATTGGCCGAGCACCGTCAGCATCAGGGAGGTCGGCCCGCGCGACGGCTTCCAGAACGAGCCCGAGGTGATCCCCACCGAGCGCAAGGTGGAGCTGATCGACGCGCTCGCGCGCACGGGGCTGCGGCGGCTGGAGGTCACCAGCTTCGTGCGCGCGGACGTGATCCCCCAGCTCGCCGACGCCGCCGAGGTGCTCTCGGCCATCGAGGTCCCCGACGAGGTGAGCATCTCGGTGCTGATCCCCAACGAGCGGGGGCTGGACGCGGCGCTGGCGCTGCGCGAGCGGCTGCGCCTGGCGCGTGGCGGGGAGGGCGCGGCGCACAGGGAGCCCTTCGACGAGGTCAACGTCTTCATGTCCGCCTCGGAGACCCACAACCGCAGGAACGTCAACCGCTCCCTCGCTGAGTCGCTCACGGGGCTGGAAGCCGTGCTCGGCCGGGCGCGCACGGCCGGCGTGAGCTGCGAGGGTGTGATCTCGACCTCCTTCGGCTGCCCCTACGAGGGCCATGTGCCGCCCGAGCGCGTGCTGGAGATCGCCGCCCGCCTGTGCGACGCCGGCGCCCGGGAGATCGGCTTCGGCGACACCACCGGCATGGCCAACCCGCGCCAGGTGCGCGACTTCTTCACCGCCGCGCGAGCCGAGCTGGGCGGGGAGGTGGAGCTGACGGCCCACTTCCACAACACGCGCGGAGCGGGCCTGGCGAACGTGCTCGCCGCGCTGGAGGCCGGCGTTGTGAGCTTCGAGTCGAGCTTCGGCGAGCTCGGCGGCTGCCCCGTGCCCGCGGGCGCCACCGGCAACATCGCCACCGAGGACATGGTCTCGATGCTGCACGAGATGGGCATCGAGACGGGCATCCAGCTGCCCGCGCTGCTCTCCTGCGCGCGGCGCGCCCAGGAGATCCTCGGCCGCCCGCTGGGCAGCCACACGCTGGTGGCCGGGCCCGTGGAGTGGCACG
>DAINPC010000021.1:11301-16833 GCA_036743695.1 Solirubrobacteraceae bacterium
GCCTCGCGGGCGGCGGCCATGCAGTACTCCTGTACGGCGACCTCCATCTCCAGCGTCTGGGCGAGGGCTGGGCGGGCGGAGGCGTCGATCACGCGCTTGGCCCGCCCGACGGCCACGTGGGAGTTGGCCAGCAGCTCCTCCACCAGCGCTTGGGTGGCGGCCTCGAGATCCTCGGGGGCCACCACGCGGTTGATCAGGCCGATGCGCTCGGCCTCGGCGGCGTCGATGGTGCGGGCGGTCATGATCAGCTCCTTGGCGCGCCCGAGCCCGACGACCGCGGGCAGGCGCGTGGAGCCGCCGACGTCGGGGATGATCCCGAACTTGACCTCCGGCAGCCCGAGCTGGGCGTCGCTGGATGCGACCCGCAGGTCGCAGCCGAGTGCCACCTCGAGCGCGCCGCCGACGCAGGTGCGGTGGATCTGGCAGATGACCGGCTTGGCCATCTCTTCGCAGATGTTGGGGCAGTCGAGGAACACTTTGCGGAACGGGCGCAGCATGCCCGGCGTGCCGGCCGATTCGGCCAGCTCGCCGAGGTCCACGCCGGCCGAGAAGACAGGCCCTTCGCCCCGGAGGACGACGCAGTGGACGGCGGGAGCGGCGGCGGCATCGCGCAGGGCCTCGCCCAGCTCGCGCAGCAGCTGCTGGTTCATCGCGTTGCGCTTCTCGGGCCGGTTCAGCACGACGTGGCGGACATGTCCGCGATCCTCGGTGACGACCATGCTCATGAGATTCTCTCCATTTCTGTCGAAGGCGGCGCTCGTGGGCGCGTGGACCTCAGCTGAGGTCGAGGACGGTGGTGGGGGCGGGGATGACGTGATCCTCGATCCCCTCGGAGGGGACGATGGCGGTGCCGATGGCGAAGAACTCGATCACGTGGCTTCCCCATCCGTGGGACTTCTCTTCGATGTGCACACCGACGATGCCCTCGGCCTTGGCCTCGAGCGCCTCCGCCTGCATCCTCTCCATCGCCAGCTCGCGCGCGTCGTAGAGCGCCTGGGTGAAGTTGGGCAGCTCGACGTTGCGCCCGGTGTTGCCGATCGACTGGCGCCAGCTCTGGTGGGCGACGTGGTAGACGCAGGAGCCCATCACCATGCCCACCGGCCGGTGGCCGGTCTGCAGCAGCGTCCAGAACTCCTGCCCTGAGAGGTCGCTGGTGAACGGGCGGCCGGAGGGCGCGCGGTGCAGCTCGCCGCCGCGGTGCTTGACGGCGGTGCCCATAGCGATGAACTCGGCCATGCTCTCGCCCCAGTCGTAGCGCCCGATGCTCAGGCGCACGCCGACGATCCCGTCGGCTCCCAGCTGCTCGGCCTCCTCCTCCATGCGCGTCATCGCCAGCTCGCGCGCCTCGTACATCGCCTGGGAGAGCACCTCCATCTCCTGGCTCTGCTTCCACTGGGCCTGCTGGTAGCCGATGTGGTATATCGAGCTCCCGATCACCAGCCCGAGCGGCTGGAAGCCGGCCTGGCGGACGAGCAGGAACTCGTTGACCGACAGGTCGCTGGTGAACAGGCCGGAGCGGTTCTGCTGCAGGCGGGCGGTGCCCGCCTCGGGAACGCCCTCGGTGCTGCTTGGGTCATACGCCACGGTGTCGTTCCTTCCTCGGTTGCAAGGTCGTCAAGCGCGCTCAGCTCAGCGTGAGGATCTGGAGGGGCGGGGGCTGGGGGGGCTGGGAGGCGATCGTCGGGTCATCGCGGATGACGGTGCCGATCACGTGAAAGGTGACCTCGAGGTCCCTGCTCTCGGACAGGCCGCGCTGGACCGCGTGGGTACGGCCGTGCTCGCGCACCTGCACCCCGATGATCCCGTCGCCACCGAGCTCGCGCACCTGCGCGGTGACCGATCCGATCGCCTTCTCCCGCGCTTCATAGACGCCCTGGCTGAAGTCCACGAGCTCCTGGTTGACCCAGGCGGACCCGAACGAGCGCTGTGCCATCTGGGTCTGCTGCGAGGCGGGGACGTAGTGCACGCTGGTGTGGGCGGCGATGCCCACGGGCCGCAGGCCGGCCTGGCAGAGCTGCGTGAACTCCTGCCCGGTGAGATCGCTGAGAACCGTCTGCCCGTTCGAGTCGCGAAGCGCCTCGGGCAGGCGCACGGCGGTGCCGATCGCGATGAACTCGAGCGCTCCGGGCGCCCAGTCGTGGACGCCCTCCTCGATCCGCACCCCGAGGACCGCGGAGGCACGGCATGCGCGCGCCTCCTCCAGCAGCCGCCCGAGCGCCAGGCGCCGGCACTCGTTGTAGGCGTCTGAGAGCACGCGCACCTCGGTCGGGACGTTGTAGTAGGTCGGCTGCCAGCCGACGTGGAAGATCGAGGAGCCCATCACCTGCGTGATCGGCGTCACCCCGAGTCGCGCGAGCGCGCTCCACTCGCTGACTTCCAGGTCGCTGCCGAACACCGTCGGCGTATCCGAGCGGTCGTCTGCCGCCGGCTGCGCGAACCCCGCTAGGCGCTCGGCGGCGGCGAGGGGAATGTGTCCCTCTTCCACGCGCTGCAGCGAGACGGCGGCGCGCTCGGCCGAACGCGCCGCGGCTTCGGCTCGCGCATGGGCGGCGGCCTCCTCGGCCGCCTTCTCCTCCTCGCTGCGGCGGTGAAACAGCGGGCTCATCGCAGCAATCCTTCGAGGGCCGCGCGGTCGCGATCACTGATCTCCGCCCGGCGCGAGACGCCATCGACCAGCGCGGCGATCCAGCCCGCAATCGGCAGCTCCTCGCGGCTGAGGGTGATGCCGCGAACCACCTTGTTGCGGGTGCAGCGGAAGGCGTGCTCGGCGCGCTGGAGCTCGAACAGCTCGTCGCCGAGTGCCACCGCGATCCGCTGGACCTCCCGGCGCTTGGAGCGAAACCCGCCGATCTTGCGCCGCTCGACCTCGGCCAGCCGAGGGAGCGCCTGCTCCAAGCCCGTTGCCAGCACCTCGATCGAGACCGCCAGCTCGCGATCGTCGGCGCGCAGCCCTGCGGCCGGAAGCTCGATGCCGAGGTTCTCCTCGCTGGCCATGAATGGAGGCTAACGCTACTTCGTACTAGGCTCTCGGCTCGTCCCGCCCGCCGGGCGGCCGGCGGCAAGGACTGTCATGCGGGGGCTAGGCCTGATCGCCTCCCACCCAGGAAACCAACCCGAGGAGTGCAATGGCGCAGCAGATCGAGAAGGTGGGAGTGCTCGGTGGGGGGCTGATGGGCCACGGCATCGCCCAGGTCGCCGCCGAGGCGGGCTATCAGGTGGTGCTGCGCGAGGTCGACGAGGCCACGCTGGCGAAGGGCGTCACCAAGATCGAGAAGCAGCTGGCGCGCGCGGTGGAGAAGGGCAAGTCCACCCAGGAGGACGCCGACGCGGTTCGCGGGCGCATCTTCGGCACCGCCCACTACCGCGAGCTGGCCGACTGCGACCTGGTGATCGAGGCCATCACCGAGAGCCTGCCGCTGAAGCTCGAGATGTGGCGCGAGGTGGACGAGATCGTCAAGCCCGAGGCCGTGTTCGCCACCAACACCTCCTCGCTGGCCGTGATCGACCAGGCCGCCGTCACCGGGCGCCCGGAGAGGTTCGTGGGCCTGCACTACTTCAACCCCGCCCAGGTCATGAAGCTGGTGGAGGTCGTGCGCTGCGTGACCACCTCCCAGGAGGCGTTCGACACCGCGCTGGAGTTCGCGCGCTCGCAGGGCAAGCTGGCGATCCCCACCAAGGACAAGGCCGGCTTCATCGTCAACCGCCTGCTCGTCCCCTACCTGCTCGACGCCATCCGCGCCTACGAAGAGGGCGTCGGCTCGGTAGATGAGATCGACGAGGCCATGAAGGCCGGCGCCGGGCACCCCATGGGCCCGCTGACGCTGGCCGACTTCGTGGGACTGGACACGCTCGGCTCGATCTGCGACGTGCTGTTCGAGGAGTTCCGTGAGCGGCGCTTCGCGCGCCCGCCCATGCTGCGCAAGATGCTCGCCGCGGGCTGGTTCGGGCGCAAGTCCGGGATGGGCTTCTACGACTACTCCGGAGATGCGCCGCAGCCGAACCCGGCGTTCTGAGCATGAGCGATCTGCGCCAGGCGAGCGAACGGGCGCTGAGCGGGGGCCCCGAGCGCCACCGCGAGAAGGCCCGCGAGCAGGGCAAGCTCCCGGTGCGTGAGCGGGTGGCCATGCTGCTCGACGAGGGCTCCTTCGCCGAGGAGGCGCTGCTGGCCAACTGGCAGCAGGACGGCCTGGGCGCCGACGGCGTGGTGACCGGCGTGGGCGCGATCGACGGCAGGCCCGTGGCGCTGATGGCCAACGACCCCACCGTCAAGGCCGGCTCGTGGGGGCCCAAGACCGTCGAGAAGATCCTGCGCATCCAGGAGCGCGCGCTCAGCCTGGCGATCCCCATGGTCTACCTGGTGGACTCTGCGGGCGCGCGCATCACCGAGCAGGTGCAGATGTTCCCCGGCCGCCGCGGCGCGGGCAGGATCTTCCACAACCAGGTCAAGCTCTCCGGAGTCGTCCCGCAGGTGTGCGTGCTGTTCGGGCCCAGCGCAGCCGGCGGCGCGTACATCCCGGCGTTCTGCGACATCGTGATCATGCGCGAGGGCAACGCCTCCATGTATCTGGGCTCGCCGCGGATGGCCGAGATGGTGATCGGGGAGAAGGTCAGCCTCGAGGAGATGGGCGGCGCGCGTATGCACACGGGCGTCTCCGGCTGCGGACACCAGCTGGTGGGAAGCGATGAGGAGGGTATCCAGACCGCCCGGCGCTACCTCTCCTACCTGCCCACCAACTGGCAGCAGGACCCACCCGCGGGCCCCCCCGGCCCTCCGCCCGCGCGCCCGGACGGCCAGGGCGTGGCCGAGCTGATCCCGAGCGACGAGAACAAGCCGTTCGACATCAAGACTCTGATCGCAGCGCTGGTGGACGACGGCTCGCTGCTGGAGATCCATCCGCGCTGGGCCAAGGAGCTGGTGGTCGGCTTCGCACGCCTGGAGGGCCGCGCCATCGGCATCGTGGCCAACCAGCCCAAGCACAAGGGCGGGGTGCTGTTCTCCGACTCCGCCGACAAGGCCGCGCGCTTCATCTGGACGTGCAACGCCTTCAACGTCCCGCTGCTGTTCCTGGCGGACGTCCCCGGCTTCATGATCGGCACGCAGGTCGAGCGCCACGGCATCATCCGCCACGGCGCCAAGATGATCAGCGCCGTCAGCGAGGCCACCGTGCCCAAGATCTCCGTGATCGTGCGAAAGGCATACGGCGCGGGGCTGTACGCGATGGCGGGACCGGCGTTCGATCCCGACTGCTGCATCGCGCTGCCGAGCGCGTCCATCGCCGTGATGGGCCCGCAGGCGGCCATCAACGCCGTCTACTACAACCAGCTGCAGGCCATCGAGGACCAGCAGGAGCGCGCAGCGAAGGTGGAGGAGCTGCGCAGCGAGTACGCCGCGGACATCGACATCCTGCACCTGGCCTCAGAGCTGGTCATCGACGCCGTGATCCAGCCCGACGCGTTGCGCGGAGAGCTGATCACGCGCTTCGCCCACGCCGCCGGCAAGAGCCGCGACTGGCCCGCCAAGCACAACGCCGT
>DAINPC010000022.1:0-5440 GCA_036743695.1 Solirubrobacteraceae bacterium
TGCCGGAGGAGGGACTCGAACCCCCGACACGCGGATTATGATTCCGCTGCTCTAACCGACTGAGCTACTCCGGCCCGGATGACTCAGGAGTTTAGCCGCCGGGTAGATGCCCTGGCGCGGGCGCGCGCGGCAGCGGCCTGGCAGGCTAGCCTCGGGGGCGATGGAATCCCCGATCCTGCTTGCGGTGCCCAACGTCTCGGAGGGTCGCGCTGCCGCGACGATCGAGGCGGTGGGCGATGCGTTGGCGGGTGCGGAGCGCTCGCAGCCCCCCGAGTCCGATCCGGCGCGCGGCGGGCCGCCGCGCGCGCAGCCGGGCGGCGGCGTGCGGCTCCTGGATGTCCACTGCGACGCGGATCATCATCGCTCGGTGTTCACGCTGGCGGGGCCTGAGGGCGCGCTGGTGGACGCCCTGGTGCTGGGCGCGCGGGCGGCGATCGAGCGCATCGACGTGATGAGTCGCGACGGCGAGGATGCGGGTCAAGTGGGCCAGCATCCGCACGTGGGCGCGGTGGACGTGGCCCCGATCGTCTACCTCCAGGAGGAGGCCAGGGGTGCTGCGTGTGCGCAGGCGCTGGTGCTGGCGGACAGGATGGGCGCGGAGCTGGAGGTGCCGGTGTTCCTCTACGGCGAGCTGACTGCGGAGGGCGCTCGTCCGGCGAGGACCCGCGCGCAGCTGCGGCGCGGCGGCGTGGCGGGCCTGGCTGCGCGGATGGCGGCCGCGGCGGGCGAGGATCGGCTCTCGCCGGATTTCGGACCGCCGAGGATGCATCCCACGGCGGGCGCCACGCTGATCGCCGCAAGGCCGCCGCTGGTGGCGTTCAACCTGCAGCTGGCCGCGCCGGCGACGTTGCCGGACGCGCGCGCGATCGCAGCGCTGATCCGCGAGGGCGGCGAGCGGGGGCTGGCGGGCGTGCGCGCGATCGGCGTGTCTCTGGCCGGCGATGTGGCGCAGGTGTCGATGAACGTGGAGCGGCCGTTCGAGGTGTCGCTGGCGACGGTCGTGCAGGCCGTACGGGAGCACGCGGAGGTTGCAGGCGCGGAGCTGGTGGGGCTCGCTCCGGCGGCTGCACTGGAGGGTTTCCCGCAGGACGTGCCCATGCAGGGCTTTGACCCCGCCCGCCACGTGATCGAGAACGCATTAGGCTGCTAGTCGTGGCTCAGACCAGACGCAAGCGCCAGACCAAGCATCGGGGCAACGCGGCCGGGGTGGTCGAGTCGCGCGGGCGCACCGGGCGCAAGCCTACGGCGGCGGAGAAGAGTGGCAAGGGGCGCGAGGCGGCGCTGGCGAAGGAGAAGCTGCTGGACAGGCGCGACCGTCCGCCCACCTGGCGGGGCGCGTTCGTCAGGGCGATGTTCGCCGCGGTGCTGATGCTGCTGGTGGTGATCGTGGCGTTCAACCAGCCCAACCAGGCGATTGCGCTCTTCCCGATCGTGCTCCTGATGTATGTGCCGATCAGCTACTACACGGACAAGTGGATCTATGACCGTCGCCAGCGCAAGAAGGCCAAGCCGGGCGGTGGCGGGAAGGCGGCGTCGCGGTGAGCGCCCCGGACGTGCGGGCGTTCACGGTGGGCCCGGTGCAGGAGAACTCCTACATCGTGCGAGCAGATCCGCAGAGCAGCCGCGCGGTGATCGTCGATCCCGGAGAGGAGGCCGAGCGCCTGCTGGCTGCGGCCGAGGCGCTGGGCGTGGAGATCGAGGCGATCCTCATCACTCACTGTCATTTTGATCACATCGGAGCGGTGGCTCCGATCGCGCAGGTGACGGGCGCCCCGGTTTACTGTCCTGCGATAGAGCGGCCGGTGTTGGCGGACGTCATGAGCTGGGTGCCTCCCGGGTTCGGGCCGTTCGAGAGCCACGAGGCGGAGCACACTGTCGCCGGCGGCGAGCAGCTGAGCCTGGCGGGCATGGACTTCGACGTGATCTTCACCCCGGGGCACAGTCCCGGCCACGTCACCTATGCGGTGCCCGGGGCGCTGCTCTCCGGGGACGTGCTGTTTCAGGGGTCGGTCGGGCGGGTGGATCTGCCGGGCGGAGATTGGGCGACGCTGGAGCGCTCGATCGAGAGCCTGCTGAGGGCATATCCGCCGGAGACGGCCGTCTACCCGGGGCACATGGGCGTCACGACGCTGGGACGAGAGCGCGACACCAACCCGTTTCTCAGCGGGCTCCGCGCTCGCGTCCCGCGCCCGGCGGAGACGGTGGACTCGCCGGCCCACGGACGTTGAGCGCATCGAAGATCAAAGCTCCGCGCGGCACCTTCGACGTGCTGGGCGAGCAGGCATCCGCGCGCAGCGCGCTGGAGGCCAGGGCACGGGCGATCCTGGAGGGCGCGGGCTACGAGCGGATCGAGACCCCCGTGTTCGAGGCCACCGACCTGTTCGCGCGCGGGGTGGGCGAGTCAACGGACATCGTGCGCAAGGAGATGTTCACCTTCCAGGACGCCGGGGGACGCTCGCTCACGCTGCGCCCGGAGGGCACCGCCCCGGTCTGCAGGGCGTATGTGGAGCACGGCATGCACAAGCGCCGCCAGCCGGTGAAGCTGTGGTACCTGTCGAGCTTCTTCCGCCACGAGCGCGCCCAGGCGGGGCGCTTTCGCCAGTTCTGGCAGGTGGGGGCCGAGGCGCTCGGCTCGGAGGACCCCGCGGTTGACGCGGAGTCGATCACGCTGCTGGCCACGCTGCTGGCGGAGCTGCAGGTGCGGGAGGTGCGGCTGCGCCTCTCGAGCCTGGGCAGCCTGGAGAGCAGGAGCGAGTACCGCGAGCGCCTGCAGGCGCATCTGCGCGCACACGAGCAAGGCCTCTCGGAGGATGTCAGGAGCCGCATCGAGCTGAACCCGCTGCGCGCGTTCGACTCCGAACACCCCGGCACCAGGGAGGTGATGGCGAGCGCCCCGCGGCTGCTGGAGCACCTGAGCGCGGAGGACGCGGAGCACTTCGCGCACGTGCGCGGCCTGCTCGACGTGGCCAACGTCGCCTACGAGGTCGATCCGACGCTGGTGCGGGGCCTGGACTACTACACCCGGACCGTGTTCGAGTTCACCTCCGATGCGCTGGGAGCACAGAGCGGGGTGGGCGGCGGGGGACGCTATGACGGGCTGGTCGAGCAGCTCGGCGGCCCTGCTACGGCGGGCATGGGGTGGGCGGCGGGGATCGAGCGGATCATGCTGGCAGGCGACGCGCGGACGGCTGCCCCCGCCCCCGTGGAGCTGTTCATCGCGCTGGAGGACCCCGGCGCGGAGCTGCGCACGGCGGCATTCGGCCTGCTAGCCGAGGCGCGCTCGGCGGGCCTGTCCGCGCAGATGGATCTGGGCGGGCGTTCGCTGAAGGGCCAGCTCGGGCACGCGGGCGCGCTGGGCGCCCGCTTCGTGGCGATCGTCGGGCAGGGCCACACGATCCTGAAGGACATGCAGGGCGGCGGTCAGGAGACGATCGCAACGGGCGCGGTCGTGCACGCGGTCCTACGCGGCCATCACGCCCTCTGAACGGCCACCATGTCCTCCCGGGGTCGCTCGACCTAGAGCTGGCTGGCCTCCTCCAGCGCCCGCGCCCGCATCAGCGCGAGCAGCTCCTGCTCGGTGCGGATGGGCTCGGGCTGCACGAAGCTGGTCGCCTCCAGATTGATCTCCGCCGCCCCCAGGGTGAAGCCCAGCAGGTCGAGATAGAGCCGCACGGCCAGCCCGCTGCGTGTCGAGCTGAGCGTGGCGGAGATGCGGATGCCGAAGCCGGCTTTGGCATCCGGCAGGCGCGCTGGGAGCGCCGACAGGCCGATCTGGCCGAGCTGAAGGCCGGGCAGCCGCTCGCCGCTCAGGCGCCGGCGCACGACGCGCGTGTAGCACGCCAGCCACTTCCGGCTGTCGGCGGGGGCGACGCTCCGCTGCGCGAGCCCGGTGTTGGAGAGCAGGGTCACGGTTGAGCTGATCGCTTCGCGTGTCAATCCCGCGCCGCGCACGAAGCTGGGCGACTGCACCTGTGCCAACTCGTGACTGGCCCCGCTGCTCCCGCCACAGCTGCGCGCTTCGTTGGTGGCGCTTTCGGGGTGCTTGGCGGGCGGCGAGATGATGGCGCCGGGAAGGTCCGCGAGCGTCAGGTTGACCGACCGCGCGAACGCGCTGGCGCGGGCCTTGGTGAGCGGTGCTCGCGGGTGTGCCACGTGCGGGCTGGCGTGTGTCCTGGTCGGGGAGACCGCGGTGGGGTGCCGGGCGGCGCTGGTGAGGTCGTGCTTGGGGCTGCAGCCGGCGAGCGCGGCAACGAGCGCCGCGAGCACCACGATTGCGCCGAGGCGGACGCCGATCGGGTTGCCGGCCACGTTCACACCGGGAGCGAGCGGGCGGCCCGCGCGCAGCCCGCGTCCGGGAGCAGACAGGCGAGCGTGTCGATCGTGTAGAAGGCCGTGCCCAGGCGGGCGATGGTGGGCTTGCTCGCGGCGGCCGCGGACGGCACGTCGGCCACCCTATAGACGCGTGCGCCGCGGTTGATGAAGACGTCCGCCTGAGGGTATCCCTCGGGGTTGATCCACGCGAGGTTGTGCGCCTGCGCGGGACGGGGCGCCGGCTCGTGCTGAGCCGATGCGCGACAGCGCGTGCTGACGGCACGCTGCATAAACCGTTGCGCGGCGCGGGCGTTGGCGAACACGAACACGTCCGCCACGATGTCGTCGCGATTGGGTGCCCACCAGCGCATCTCATACGCCGCCGGACGGGGCGCCGTGGGCGAGAGCGGTGGCGGGCTCGGTTCGTCGTCCGACCAGGCGTTGGCGGCCAGCACGGTCCCCTCTTCATAGAGCCGGCCGAGTCGCTGCGGCATCACGCCCATGACAGCCGCCCGCAGCGCGGAGAGCCCGCTGGGAGCGACGCGCACGACTTCACCCGCTTCGCCGCTCGGACACGCGGCGGCCGTGGGGCTAGTGTTCAGCACCCTGCTCAGCAGCAGATAAGCCGCCAGCGCCACCAGGCATGCCAGCAGCAGCCCGAGTCGGGCCGGCCTGCGTCGCAGCGGCGTACCGCCCGCGCGGGCGGGCAGATCGACCCCGGGATCCGGATGGTGATCGCGCATGACTCACCCCGACGGTATCGGCGCGTTGCCGTCCACGTGGAATCTCGCCGTTCAACTTCTCCCGCGCAAATGCCGAAGTAGGGGCTGATGACGCAGATCTCCCGCCCCTTCCAGATCGCGCTCGCGGTGATCGCCCTGTTCGGGGTCGTGTGGGTGTTCGCGCTGCACCGCCACTCCGCCAGTCCCACCGAAGCGAGCTCCTCGAGCGCCGTCTCCACGCCGGCCGCGCAGTCCAAAGCGCCTGCCGCTCAGGGCTCAGCATCCTCGCAGGGCGCAGGTTCCGCAGCAGCGCCCTCCGGCGTTTACCACGGCTCGGCGCCTGGTGTCGAAGGACTGACGAGGGCGATCACCAAGGCCCACGAAGCGGTGGCCACCTCGCAGCAGAA
>DAINPC010000022.1:5540-8673 GCA_036743695.1 Solirubrobacteraceae bacterium
GAAGGGCGCCGACGACGTGGTCGTCCACCGCGAGCTCCAGCTGCTGGCGCAGATCCACCGCAAGCTCCACCCACTGCGGAGCGACCGCGCGGTGCAGCGCCTGCTGAGTGCGTTCGGCCTGGAACTGGACAAGCCGATTGCCATCCATGAAGAGCCCGCCAGCCAGGTGGCGTCGTTCGGCTCGTTCACGCGCGGCGTACAGGTCTACGGGACGCCCACCATCCTGATCGTCGGCAAGCACGGCCAGGTGACCACGCTCACGGGCATGCAGGACGCCTACTCGATCGAGCAGGCGATGGACGAAGTGCGCCACTCCTAGCTGTAGGCCCGTCACTGCTGGCCGTACACTCGCTCGTGTGAACACGGGCGCGGAGCAGCTGGTCAATCATCTCGAACGCCCGCTCGGACGCGGGCATCTCCCCGACGGCGCCTCCACAGGCGCGGCGGGTGGCGCGGCGTGCGGCGATGTGATCCGGGTGTCGCTGGCGCTCGACCCCGACAGCGACGTGGGGCGGATCCGCGACGCGGGCTTCGACGCGAGCGGCTGTGGCGCAACGATCGCCGCGGGCAGCGCCGTGGTCGCCCTGCTGCGCGGCACGCCGCTGCTGCGGGCGGCCAGGATCGGCGCGCAGGAGATCGCGCTGGAGCTGGGAGGGCTGAGCGCGACCAAGCGCCACGCGGCCGAGCTGGCCGCGGACGCGCTGCATCGCGCGCTGGGCAGCGCGGCGCGCGAGCAGGCGGCGCTCGCGCCATGCGCGGAGCGGACGCTGGTGGCGATGAGCGGAGGGGTGGACAGCGCGGTGGCCGCACTGCTCGCCACGCAGGCGGGCGCTGAGACGGTGGGCGTGACGCTCGAGCTGTGGTCGGATCCCGAGAGCGACGGCGATCTCAGCTGCTGCTCGGCGCAGGCGGTGCGCGGCGCGCGCGAGCTTGCACATGGCCTCGGCATGGCGCACCTGTCGATCGACCTGCGCGCGGAGTTTCGCGCGGGAGTAGTCGAGGGCTGGCTGGCGGACCACGCGGCGGGCCTCACCCCGAACCCGTGCGTGCGCTGCAACGGGCACGTCCGCCTGGACGCCATGCTCGACCTGGCGGGCAGGCTTGGGTCGGAGACACTGGCCACGGGCCACTACGCGCGCGTGATGAATGGCCCACCCGCCCCGCTGCTGCGGACCGCGGCGGACGTGGCCAAGGACCAGAGCTATGTGCTCTCGGCGCTCGCGCCGGAGTCGCTCGCGCGCCTGCGCTTTCCGCTCGGGGCCATGCGCAAGCCGCAGGTGCGCGAGCTGGCCGAGCGCGCGGGCCTGGCGGTGGCGCGCAGGCGCGACTCGCAGGATCTGTGCTTTCTGGCGGGGACCCGCCAGAGCGCGTTCCTGGAGCGCCACGGCGGCCTGGGCAGGCGCCCTGGAGCGATCGTGGACGAGGCCGGAAGCACCCTGGGCGAGCACTCCGGCGCGCACGTCTACACGGTCGGCCAGCGCCACGGTCTGGGGCTCTCCGCGCCGGAGCCGCTGTACGTGCTCGCCACCGATGCCGGCTCGAACACCGTGATGGTCGGTCCGCGCCGGGCGCTGCTCGCGTGCGAGCTGCGGGTGCGCGACGTGACGCTGCACCGCGAGGGCGGCTGCGTGGACGGGGTGCGGGTGCGCGCGCACGGCCGTCGCTTCGGATGCCGGCTGGCGGGCGAGCCGGACGCCGGGCGCCACGCGCTCGTGGCGGTCGAGCTGGACGAGGCGGCCGAGCGCACCGCTCCGGGCCAGATCGCCTGCCTGTACGCGGGCGATCTCGTGGTCGGCCACGGCACCATCGCTGCGTAGCGCCCCAACCGCAGCCTAAGATCTCCTCGCACGATGACCTCGGACGAGATACGCGAGCGCTACCTGAGCTTCTTTGAGGAGCGCGGGCATCAGCGCATACCCTCCGCCTCGCTGGTGCCCTCCGCGCACGACCCCTCCGCGCTGCTCACGGTTGCGGGCATGCATCCGCTGAAGCCCTACTTCCTCGGCCAGGAGACCCCGCCCGCTCCGCGCCTCACCAGCTGTCAGAAGGTCTTTCGCACGGTGGACATCGACAACGTCGGCAACACCGCACGCCACCTGACCTTCTTTGAGATGCTCGGCAACTTCTCCTTCGGGGACTACTTCAAGCGCGAGGCCATCGCGCTCGCGTGGGAGCTTTCGCGGGACGTCTTCGGGTTCGACGAGAAGGACATCTGGGTGACGGTGTTTCAGGGCGACGACGGCCTCGGGCTCGGCCCGGACGAGGAGGCGATCGAGCAATGGCTGGAGCTGGGCGTCCCACGCGAGCGGATCGTGCCCTGCCCGCGCTCTGAGAACTTCTGGCAGGCGGGCCCCAGCGGCCCGTGCGGCCCGTGCTCGGAGCTGTACGTGGACCGCGGCGTCGAGCACGGCAGCGCGGAGGATCTCCCCGGTCAGGAGAACGAGCGCTTCCTGGAGTATTGGAACCTGGTGTTCATGCAGTACGACCAGCAGCCGCGCGCCGACGGCGCCGGCTCGCTGCTGAAGCCGCTGCCGGCCAACAACATCGACACGGGCCTCGGCCTGAACCGCCTGGCGGCGATCCTCCAGGGCAAGGGGTCGGTGTTCGAGACAGACCAGTTCCAGCCCCTGATCGAGCTGGGAGAGGAGCTCTCCGGCAGGCGCTACCGCGAGGACTTCGATACCGACCGCGGGCTGCGCATCCTCGCGGACCACTCCCGCGCGATGACCTTCCTCCTCGCTGACGGCGTGGTGCCCTCCAACGAGGACCGCGGCTACGTGCTGCGCCGGGTGATGCGCCGAGCGATCCAGCAGGGCCGCGGCCTGGAGCTGGACCCGGGCTTCCTGACGCGCTACGGCCAGCGCGTGCGCGAGCTGATGAGCGGCGCCTACCCGGAGCTGCGCGAGCACGCCGAGGCGATCGACATGTGGCTGGCGGCCGAGGAGGAGGGCTTCGGACGCACGCTCGCGCAGGGGATGGCGACGCTGCGAGGCCACATCGAGCAGGCACGCGCCGCCGGTCGCTCCACGGTCGCCGCGGAGGAGGTCTTTCGCCTCCACGACACCTATGGCTTCCCCTATGAGATGACCGCCGAGCTGCTTGACGAGGAGGGACTCTCGATCGAGGGCGACTT
>DAINPC010000022.1:8773-16089 GCA_036743695.1 Solirubrobacteraceae bacterium
CGGATCGGGCGGCGAGCGCTACCTGGTCAAGCTGCCCGAGTCGCCCTTCTATGCAGCCGGCGGAGGCCAGGTTGCGGACGCCGGCACGATCGAATGCGAGCGTGGCGGCTGTCGCGCACGCGTCGAGGACGTCTTTCGCATCGGCGAAGACCAGGCGTTGGCGGTGGTCGTGGAGGAGGGGACGCTGCACAGCGGCGATCCGGTCCTCGCGCGGGTGGACCGCCGTGCGCGTCATGCCACGGAGTGCAACCACACGGCCACCCACCTCCTGCAGGCGGCGCTGCGCGAGCGCGTGGGCAGCCATGTGCGCCAGGCCGGCTCTTACGTGGGCCCGGACAAGCTGCGCTTCGACTTCAGCCACGGCCAGGGGCTGAGCGCGCAGGAGCTGCGCGACGTGGAGGATCGCGTCAACGAGTGGATCGCGCTCAACGATCCGGTGCGCCCGATCACCACCACGCTCGCAGAGGCCAGGCGCCTCGGCGCGATGGCGCTGTTCGGGGAGAAGTACGGCGACGTGGTGCGGATGGTGCAGATCGGCGAGGGTGAGTACTCGCGCGAGCTGTGCGGTGGCACGCACGTGCGCTTCACCGCGGAGATCGGGCCGTTTCGCATCATCAGCGAGACCTCCAGCGCGGCCAACGTGAGGCGCATCGAGGCGCTCACCGGGCCGGGCGCCGTGGAGCTGCTGCGAGAGCACGACCGGCTGCTGAGCGAGATCGGCGCGCAGCTGCGCACCCGCCCCGAGGATACGCCCGCGGCGGTGGCGAGCATCGCGCAGGAGCGCAAGCGGCTGGAGAAGGCGCTGAAGCAGGGCGGGACAGCCGCGGGGGTCCCGGGGGGGCTGGACGTGGAGGCGCTGGCTGCGGGCGCCGAGGAGATCCAGGGCGGGCGGGTGCTCGTGGCGGCTGTCGAGGTGCCGGACGCAAAGGCGCTGCTGGAGGTGCTCGACCGCCTGAAGGGCCGTCTGCAGGACGCCGCGATCCTGCTGGGTACGGCCGTTGACGGGCGCGTGCACCTGGTGGCCGGCGTCGCGCCCGTGCTCGTTCAGCGCGGGGTGAAGGCGGGCACCGTGGTGAAGGCGGCGGCCGAGGTCGTGGGCGGCGGCGGCGGCGGCAGGGACACGATCGCCCAGGCGGGCGGACGCGACCCGGAGAAGCTGGGAGCGGCGCTCGACGCGGCTCGCGCCGCGATCGCCTCGGCGCTGGCTGGATGAATCGACAGGCATCTCGTCCGCCCTCGCCGCGCGGGCGAGGTGTGCTGAGGGGCTGAGGCGGCGTGCGGGTCCTGGCGCTGGACTACGGCAGCGCGCGCTGCGGCTGCGCGCTGAGCGACCCCACGGGCACGATCGTCACGCCGCTGGCCACGGTCCAGCGGCCGGCCAGCAAGCGCGGCCTGGCGCAGCTTCTGCAGCTGGTCCGCGAGCGCGAGGTGGCTCGCGTGATCGTCGGGCTTCCGCTCTCGCTAGGCGGCGCCGACACCGAGCAGACGCGTGAGACGCGCACCTTCGCACGCCAGCTGTCGCTGCGCCTCGGGGAGGAGATTCCCGTGGAGATGCACGACGAGCGCTTCACCACTCGGATGGCCCAGCGGATGGAGGGACCGTTCACGGCCAGCGAGGACTCGCGAGCGGCGGCGCACCTGCTGGAAAGCTGGCTCGCGGCGCAATCGCGTTAAGGTCCTGGTTCTTGTCTCGCGGTGATCGATCAGGGCCAGGGCGCGAACGCACCCCCGAGGAGCGTGCCCGCGACCGGGAAGAGCGCGCGCGCAATCGCGCGCAGCGCTCGGGAGGCGTGTTCGAGCCCCAGCCGAGCGACCAGGGCATCCGTCGCCCCGCCACAGAGGAGCCGGGCGCAGAGGCCGCGCTCGAAGGGCCCCCCGCGGGGCTGAGCCAGGAGCCGCCCGCGACGCTCGAGTCGGCCCCCGCGCCCGCCGGCGTGCTCGCCTCCGAGGTGGAGCCGCCCGCACCGGAGCTCGAGCCGCCCGCCGCCATCGAGCCGCACCCGTCCCCGGTCCAGGAGCTGAGCGCCGCCGAGCTGCCCCCACCGCCGGTGGAGCCACCGGCCGAAGAGACGGCGGGGCCCGAGTCCGGGAACGCCACGACCGAGTTTCCGGCTCCCCCGGCGGAGGCCCCCGGAGCGCCTGCCCTGGGGGCGGCGGCTGGCCGCCCGGCCCGCGTGATCCCGCCGCGCAGGAGAGGCCGCTCGCCGCTCGCGCGCCTGGCAGCGGTGCTCGCGCTCGCGGCGGCGGTCGCGGCGGTGTTCCTCGTGCTCCAAGCGCTGCTGGGCTCGGGACACTCCAAGACGGCGGCGGCGCCCAAGGTGCTGAAGGTGGTGATCCCCGAGGGCAAGACTCGCGCGCAGATCGCGCAGATCGCCTCAGCAGCTGGGCTGAGTGGCAGCTATCGCGACGCCTCCAGGCGTTCAGCGCTGCTGAGCCCCGCCCGCTACGGCGCCCCGCACAACACGCCGGACCTCGAAGGATTCCTGTTCCCGGCGACCTACGAAGCAAACCCGGGCGAGTCGGTGGCGCGGCTGGTGCGCGAGCAGCTGACCGCCTTTCGGGAAAGCTTCGGCTCCGGCGAGATCAAGCGTGCGCGCGCGCTGCACGTGACGCCCTACCAGATGCTGACGGTCGCCTCGATGATCGAGCGCGAGGCTCAGGTGTCAGCGGACAGGCCGAAGATCGCCGCGGTCATCTACAACCGGCTGCGCCAGGGAACACCGCTTGGGATCGACGCGACGATCTACTACGCGGTCGAGCTGAAGAAGGGGATCGCCACCTACACGCACGAACTGACCGAAGCGGAGCTGCACATCGACTCCCCCTACAACACGCGTACGCACACGGGGCTGCCGCCGACGCCGATCTCAAACCCGGGGGTCGCCTCCATCCACGCCGCCGCGCATCCGTCGCACGTGGCCTATCTCTACTACGTGCTCGCCGCGGATGGCTGCGGCGAGCACGTGTTCTCGAGGACCCTCGCGGCGTTCGAAGCCAACGTGGCCGCCTATCAGGCTGCGGTGAAGAAGAACGGCGGGCACCCGCCCACCTGCAAGCACAAGTGATGACCCGCCTGGGCGTGCTCGGCTGGCCCGTGGCCCACAGCCGCTCACCGGCCATGCACAACGCCGCGCTCGCCTCGCTGGACATGCGGGACTGGCGCTACCAGCGGCTGCCCGTGCCTCCCCACCTGTTCGCCGAGACCACGCGTGCGCTCGCAGGGTCTGGCTTCCTCGGAGCCAACGTCACGATCCCCCACAAGCAGGCCGCGCTTGCGCTGGCAGGGCAGGCGAGCGCGGCCGCCCGCGCGATCGGGGCGGCCAACACGCTCACCTTCCTCGACGACGGCACGATCACTGCGGAGAACACGGACGCCCCCGGCCTGATCGCCGCGCTCGGTGGCTCCCCGCGTGGCATGCGCGCGCTCGTGCTCGGAGCTGGGGGCAGCGCGCGCGCGGCGGTGTGGGCGCTGCTGGACGCGGGCGCGCGCGAGGTGTCGATCTGGAACCGCACGAGCGAGCGCGCGGAGGCGCTTGCGCGCGAGCTGGGTGCGCGCGCGGTGAGACGGGCCGGGCCGGCCGACCTGCTGGTCAACTGCACCTCCGTGGGCCTGGAGGAGGGCTTTGGGGGTCGCGGAGTCGAACGCTCGGCCACTGAGCGTGAGGCGCTCAACCAACTCGGCTTGACGTTCGATCAGGTCGGTGAGTACGCGAATGTCGCCGACCTGGTCTACCGCTCACAACCCACCCCGTTGCTTGCCGCCGCCGGCGCGCATGGAGCGCGTACGCTCGACGGGGTCGAGATCCTCGTTGCGCAGGGCGCTCTCAGCTTCGAGCTGTGGACCGGCAGGAAGGCGCCCGTGGCGGTCATGGCACGCGCCGCCCGCGAGGCGGATCCGGCAGCGTAGCGCCCGCTCGAGGCGGGTCGTGCGATGAGCGACGTCCCGCAGCAGACCGGCCCCGACCTGCACGCGATCTTCGGAATCGACGGCGACCCGAGCGCGGACGAGGATCCCGTGATCTCGGTCGAGCGCGCCGCGCCCGACCACGCTGAGCTCGACGCGGACGCGGGCACGCGAGCGGACGTGGACATAGCGGACGTGGACATCGGTTACGCGTCCGACCCCTTGACGGGCTCCGAAGGCGAGCACGAGGTGACGATCGACCCGCTCGCCAGCCACCCGCGGGTCGAGCTGGCGCACGCCGGCGAGCCGCCGATCGAGCGGCCGCGCCTGAGCAGCGCAGAGCCGTCGATCGCGGGCGAGGGCGTGCTTGCAGGTGGGGCCGCGGATGGCGCCTACGCCGAGGCGCCGGCGAGCCCCGACCCCGCCGAGAGCCACGCGTCCTCGGGCATCACCAAGCCGACGCGCAGAGGCTCTTCGCAGGGGTTCGTGACCGACGTGATCGTCGCCATGGGCCTCGCCTCGCGGCGGCAGGTTGACGAGGCGCTCGAGAGCTCCCGAAGCCTGGGCACCACGCCCGAGCGCGTGCTGGTGGACAACGGCGCCATCACGCAGGACGCGCTCGCTCGCGCCCTGGCCGAGCGCTACGGGCTGGACCACCTGGACCTAGGGGTCTTCAGCGTGGACATGACCGCCGCCAACCTGGTGAGCACCGCGGTGGCCAAGCGCTACCAGGCGGTGCCCGTGGCGCTGACGGACAAGCGCACGCTGCTGGTGGCCATGGCCGACCCATCCAACGTGCTGGCCGTGGACGACATCGCGATCATGACCGGCTATGAGATCCGCGTGGCGGTCGCTGCGCCCGACGACATCGGCGCGCTGATCTCGCGCCTGGACCGGCTCGACGACGTGGTGGGCGAGTCCGCGGACGGCTATGGCGAAGCGGAGGAGGACGGGGGAGAGATCGTCGCGCTGCACGAGACCTCCGACGACGCGCCCGTGATCAAGCTGGTCAACCAGCTGGTCGCGCAGGCGGTCGAGCGGGGTGCCTCCGATCTGCACCTGGCGCCAGAGGGGCGCGAGATGCGGGTGCGCTTCCGGATCGACGGCGTGCTCCAGGACGTGACCACCGTGCCGCGCAAAATGGCAGCGGGGGTGATCTCGCGCATCAAGATCATGGCCGAACTGAACATCGCCGAGAAGCGCCTGCCCCAGGACGGGCGGGTGGGGCTGGTGGTGGACGGCCGGCACGTCGATCTGCGCGTGGTGACGCTCCCGAGCGTCCACGGCGAGGGCATCGTCATGCGCGTCCTCGACAAGGCCTCGGTGGTGGTCGAGCTGGACAAGCTGGGGATGGCCGACGTCGAGCGCGAACGCTTCGAACGAGCCTGCGGCGAGACCCACGGCGCGGTGCTCGTGACAGGCCCCACCGGCTCGGGCAAGTCCACGACGCTGTACGCGGCCCTGCAGCTGCTGAACACGCCGGAGAGGAACATCATCACAGTCGAGGATCCAGTCGAGTACGAGATGAGCGGCCTCACGCAGGTTCAGGTCGCCACCAAGGTCGGCCTGACCTTCGCCACGGGTCTGCGCGCGATGGTGCGCGCCGACCCGGACGTGATCATGGTCGGTGAGATCCGCGACCGCGAGACGGCGCAGATCGCGGTGGAGTCCGCGCTGACCGGGCACCTGGTGCTCTCGACGCTCCACACCAACGACGCCCCATCCGCGATCACCAGGCTGATCGAGATGGGGATCGAGCCGTTCCTGGTGGCCTCCGCGCTGGACTGCGTGGTCGCCCAGCGCCTGGCAAGAATGCTGTGCCCGAGCTGCAAGCGCCGCACGATCATCCCCGCGAAGGTCCTGTGCGAGAGCGGCTACAAGGCGCGCATGGAGCTCGAGGCATACGAGCCGGTGGGCTGCAGGCGCTGCGGCGGCAGCGGCTACCGCGGACGCGTGGGGCTCTACGAGGTGATGCGGATGACCCCGGAGATTCAGACGCTCGCGCTGGAACGCAGCCCTTCGGAGGCGATCCGCGACATGGCCGTGCGCCAGGGGATGACGCGCCTGCGCGACGACGGCCTGCAGAAGGTCCGTCAGGGTCGCACCTCGATCGCGGAGATCGCCCGCGTGATCGGCAGCAGCTGAGGGGCGAGACGCCCGACGTGCCCGTGGGATCGTTCGTATCTTCGTCCAGCACCCGCAACGCGCGGATCTTGGGGCTAATGGCCGGCGGGCTATCTGTCGATGGGCTGAGGAATGGAAATCGATTTCGCAGACCTGCTGATGGAGGTCGTAAAACGCCGAGCCTCTGACCTGCACCTGAGCTCCGGCGCCCACCCGACCGTTCGCGTCCGGGGGCGCCTGGCGCCGCTGGAGGAATACCCCAAGCTGTCCTCGTCGGACACACGGGAGATCGTCTACTCGATCCTGACAGGCGACCAGCGCCAGCGCCTGGAGACCAACTGGCAGCTCGACTTCGCCTACTCCATCCCCGGCCACGCCCGCTTCCGTGTCAACGCCTACTATCAGCGCGGCGCGATCGGAGCGGCCTTCCGCCTGATCCCCTTCGGCCTCAGCTCGATCGACGAGCTCGGCCTGCCCGCGGCAGTGCACGACTTCACGCGCCGCCCGCGCGGGTTCGTACTCGTGACGGGACCGACCGGGTCGGGCAAGTCCACCTCGCTGGCGGCCATGATCGACGAGATCAACCGCACCCGCGAGGAGCACATCATGACCATCGAGGACCCGATCGAGTTCCTGCACAGCCACAAGAAGTGCCTGGTCAACCAGCGCGAGCTGGGCTCCGACGCGCAGAGCTTCTCCGCGGCGCTGAAGGCCGCGCTGCGCCAGGACCCCGACGTCATCCTCGTCGGCGAGATGCGCGACCTCGAGACGATCTCCACCGCGCTGACCGCAGCCGAGACCGGCCACCTCGTGTTCGCCACGCTGCACACCCAGGACACCGCCCAGACGATCGACCGCATCATCGACGTGTTCCCCGCCCACCAGCAGGGGCAGGTGCGCGTGCAGCTGTCGGTGGCGCTGCAGGGGATCATGACCCAGCAGCTGCTCCCCAACACAGACGGCTCGGGGCGTGTGGTGGCGTGCGAGGTGCTCGTGCCCAACCCCGCGGTCCGCAACCTGATCCGCGAAGGCAAGACCCACCAGATCTACTCCGTGCTGCAGACCAGCTCCGCCGCCGGCATGCAGACGATGGACACCTCGCTGTCCACGCTCGTGCGCCAGGGCAAGATCACCCAGAAGTTCGCCGAATCGCGCTCCTCCACGCCGGAGGAGCTGCGGCGCCTGCTCGGAGCCAGCACGCTGGCCGCGGCCTAGGCAACCCCCATGAGCACCTACGTCTTCAAGGCCATCGATCTCGCCGGCGGCAAGGCCCGCGGACAGGTCGAGG
>DAINPC010000023.1:0-15940 GCA_036743695.1 Solirubrobacteraceae bacterium
ATCGAGGAGGGCGACACGGTCGCGATCCTCGAGTCGATGAAGATGGAGATGCCCGTGGAGGCGGAGGACGCGGGAACGGTCACCGAGATCCGCTGCCAGGAGGGCCAGGCGGTCAACGAGGGCGACACGCTGGTGGTGCTGGAGTAGGGAGAGCTCCCAGCGCCAGTCTGCCCGCCGCGCCGTCCGTGCGGGCGCTGGGCTAGCCTGTCCGCGCGTGTCCTCAAGCGCTCCCCCACGCGAGCTTGCCGACGGCAAGCTCCTGATCGACGAGCCGGCCGACGGCGTCGTTCGCCTGACCATCTCAAACCCGGCCAAGCGCAACGCGCTCGACCACCCGATCCTCGACGCGATCAGCGACACGCTCGGCGAGTGCTCCGCGCCGCGGTCGCAGACGCGCTGCGTGATGGTCACGGGCTCGCACGGGATGTTCTCCGCGGGCTATGACATCGGCGAGATCCCCGACGAGGAGTTCGAAGAGCGCGCCGAGCGGCTGGTCGCGCATCCCTTCACCCAAGCCATCGACGCCCTGGAGGCGTTCCCCCACCCGACGCTCGCCGTACTGCCCGGGCACACGATCGGCGGCGGGCTCGAGCTGGCGCTGTCCTGCGATCTGCGCGTCGCCCAGGATGCCGTCAAGCTCGGCATGCCCCCCGCCAAGCTCGGGCTGGTCTACTCCCACACGGGTCTGCGCCGCTTCGTCGACGCGATCGGCGCGGCGCGCACGCGCGAGCTGTTCCTGCTCGGGCGCTACATCGACGCCCCGACCGCGCTCTCCTGGGGACTGGTCAACCGCGTCTGCCCGGCCGAGCAGCTGGAGGCGGACGCCCTCGAGATCGCAGCCGAGCTGGCCGGCAACGCGCCCCTTTCGCAAACGGGCAACAAGCGCGTGATCGCGGAGCTGCTGCGCGCCGAGAGCCAGCTCCCGGCGGACGTCGAAGCGGAGCTGATCGAGCTGCGCCGCGCGTCCTTCGCCTCGCAGGACCTGCGCGAGGGAATGCGCGCCTTCGCCGAGCGCCGCCCTCCCCGCTGGCGCGGTCAGTAGCCGTCCGCCGCACCTCATACGGTGTGGCAGATGGCGTCGTTGATCACACGCGAGGAGGCCCTCCAGCTCGGTGAGATCGAGGACCACGGGCAGATCGAAGCGTTGATTGGCCGCGCGTGGGAGGCGCGGGTGGAGCGCTTCGCGGACTCCACCGACATGTGCTCGCTGGTCAACGCCAAGTCGGGAGGCTGCGCCGAGGACTGCGGCTTCTGCGCGCAGTCGCGCTTCGCCGACGCGGAGACGCCGATGCACGCGATGATGGAGCCCGAGCAGATCCTCGAGCACGCGCGCGCGGCCGAGGCCGCGGGCGCGCACCGCTTCTGCATGGTCACCCAGGGCCAGGGGCTCTCCAAGCGCGACTTCCACAAGTACCTCGAAGGCGTACGGCTCGTCTCCGAGCAGACCAACCTGAAGCGCTGTGCATCCGTCGGACACATCTCCGCCGAGCGCGCCAAGGCACTGCGCGAGGCGGGCATCCAGCGCGTGCACCACAACGTGGAGACCGCGCAGAGCTACTACGACGAGGTGACCAGCACCGTCCGCTACGAGGGTCGCCTGCGCACCATCGACGCCGTCCGCGAGGCCGGCCTGGAGACCTGCGTGGGCGGCATCCTGAACCTAGGCGAGACCCGCGCCCAGCGCGTGGAGATGGCCTTCGAGCTGGCCGCCATCAACCCCACCAGCGTCCCCATCAACATGCTCAACCCGCGACCGGGCACCAAGTTCGGCGACCGCGACTACATGGACCCGTGGGAGGCGGTCAAGTGGATCGCCATCTTCCGCCTGATCCTCCCCGAGGCGCTGTTCCGGCTGTGCGGCGGGCGCGTGGAGAACCTCGGCGAGCTGCAGCAGCTGGCGGTCAGGGCGGGCATAAACGGCGTGATGATGGGCAACTTCCTGACCACGCTCGGCAACGAGCCCGAGACCGACCGCGAGATGTTCGAGCAGCTCGGCCTGAACGTGGCCTCCCAGCCCGACAACGCGGCCAACCCGCGACCGGACAACCGCTCGGGCTGGCTGGAGGGCGAGACGCCCGACGTTCTCGCGCAGGTCCTGCCAGAGGAGTCTGAGCCCGCGCCGATCGACCTGCAGGTGCGGCTCTGGGATCCCTCCACACAGCTGCGCTTTCGCGCCAAGCGCGCCGTCCCGCCGCGCCCGGACGGCGCGGTCAACCGCGTCCCCCACCCAGCCCCGATCGGCTAGGCCGGCAGCGGGCGCGGAGATGAGCGAGATCGCAGAGCGCCTGGCGGAACTGGAGCGGCTCGGCCTGGGTCGTCGCCTGCGCCTGATCAGCGGACCGCAGGGACCGAACGTGCTGCTCGACGGCAAGCCCGTGCTGCTGCTCTGCTCGAACAACTACCTGGGGCTCGCGGACCATCCACGCGTGCGCGAGGCGGCGGCGGACGCGGCAATGCGCTGGGGCGTCGGCGCGGGCGCCTCACGGCTGGTGTCGGGCACCATGACCATCCACGGGCGCCTGGAGGAGCGGCTGGCTGCGTTCAAGGGCAGCGAGGCATGTCTGCTGTTCGGCTCCGGCTACCTGGCCAACCTCGGGGTCATCGGCGCGCTCGCCGGCCGCGGCGACACGATCTTCTCGGACGAGCTCAACCACGCTTCGATCGTGGACGGCTGCCGGCTCTCGCGCGCGGAGGTGGTGATCTACCGCCACCGCGACGTGGAGCACCTGGAGTGGAGCCTGCACCGGCACGCGAGCGGCCGCGACGGGCAGGCGCGACGGCTGATCGTGACGGACTCGGTGTTCTCGATGGATGGCGACGTGGCGCCGCTGGCGCAGCTGCTCGATGCGGCCCAGGCATACGGGGCGCGCATGGTGGTGGATGAGGCACACGCCGTCGGCAACCTCGGCCCCGACGGCCGCGGCGCGGTCGCGGAGGCCGGGCTGGAGGGCGAGATCGACGTGGTGGTCGGGACGCTCGGCAAGGCGCTCGGCTCCTACGGCGCCTACGCGTGCGCGAGCGCGGAGATGGTCCGCTACCTGATCAACACGGCCCGCTCGCTGATCTTCTCGACCGCGCCGCCGCCGCCCGCCGTGGCGGGCGCGCTCGCCGCCCTGGAGCTTCTGCGCGAGCGCCCCCACCGCGTCCAGCGCCTGCGCTCCAACGCACGCGTCCTGCGCCGGGCGCTCGCCGCCGAGGGCTTCCCCGTGGCGGACAGCGAGATGCAGATCGTGGCGCTGATCGTCGGCGAGGAGCGCGCCGCCATGCGCCTCTGCCAGGAGGCGATCGAGCGCGGCGTCTTCGCGCAGGCGATCCGGCCTCCGACGGTGCCCGACGGGACATCCAGGCTGCGCCTGACCGTGATGGCGTCGCACACCGCCGCCGAGCTGCGTACGGCGGCTGGCGTGCTCGGGGAGCTGACGCGCAAGCTCGACCTGGACCCCGCGGCGATGGCGCCCGCCCACACCGAGCGCCGCGCTGCGCCCGAGCCGGCACACGCGGAGCTCTCGGCACACGCGGAGCTCTCGGCCTACGCGCACGAGCCCTCCCGCGCGCCACGCACGGCCGCGCCGTTCGATCTCGAGCGCGACGGCGAGCAGCCGGCGGTGGCGCTCTCCGCGCTGGCGGGGCCGAGCGCACCGTTCGACCTCGAGCGCGAGCTCGCCCCGAGCGCCCGCGCCGCCTAGCGGCCCGTCACGGGCGCACACATGCGCGGCCTGTTCGTCACGGGCACCGACACGGGAGTCGGCAAGACGGTGCTGAGCGCCGCGCTGCTCGCCGCGATGGTCGCCGCCGGAGAGCCGGTGCGTGCGCACAAGCCGGTGCTCACCGGCCTGGATCACGCAGACGCCGGCGCGGAGGGACAGCCGGGCGCGTGGCCGCCCGACCACGAGCTGCTGGCGCGGGTGACCGGAATGCGCCCCGAGGAGGTCGCGCCGCTGCGCTTCGGCCCCGCCGCCTCGCCGCAGCTGGCCACGAGCCTGGCCGGCGCGAGGATCGAGCCCGCCAGGCTGCTCAGCGCCGCCCGCAGCGCGGCCTCGGAGGCGACGCTGATCGTGGAGGGCGTGGGCGGATTGCTGGTGCCGCTCGCCGAGGACTACAGCGTGTGCGACCTGGCCGCCGCGCTGGGCCTGCCCGTGGTGATCGCCGCGAGGCCCGGCCTCGGCACGATCAACCACACGCTGCTGACCCTCCAGGCCGCGCGCGGGGCCGGCCTGAAGGTACTCGCCGTCGTGCTCACCCCCTGGCCGGAGGTGCCCGGCGAGATCGAGCGCTCCAACCTCAAGGCCATCGAGCGCCTGGGCGATGTCGAGGTGCAGACGCTTCCCACCCTCGACGGCCCGGATGTGGCTGGGCTGGCACGGGCGGGCGACACCCTGCCGTGGCGGCGCTGGCTGGCTTGAGCTAGGAGTTTCCCGCGGCGAGACGCACGGCCCCCACCATCGCCCCCGTCACCCTCGCCAGATCCTCCTCGCCGATGACATACGGCGGCATTGTGTAGATCAGGTCGCGGAACGGGCGCAGCCAGACGCCCTGCCCGACCGCGACGGCGGTGGCGGCGGCGACATCCACCTGGCGCTCCAGCTGCACCACGCCGATCGCGCCGAGCACGCGCACGTCCTTGACGCCCGGCAGCTCGCGGGCCGGCTCCAGGCCGCTCATGAGTCCCTGCGCGATCGCCCCCACCCGCGCCCTCCAGCCGCCGTCGGCGAGCAGCTCCAACGAGGCGAGCGCCACGGCGCATGCGAGCGGGTTGCCCATGAAGGTCGGCCCGTGCATCAGCCCGCCCCCCTCGCCCGCGGACACCGCGTCGGCGACCTCCCGGGTGCAGAGGGTGGCGGCGAGCGTCATGTAGCCGCCGGTGAGGGCCTTGCCCACGCACATCACATCCGGGGCCACGCCCGCGTGCTCGCATGCGAACATCGCGCCGGTGCGCCCGAAGCCCGTGGCGATCTCATCGAGCACCAGCAGCATGTCGTGCTGGTCGCACACGCGCCTGAGATGGGCGATGCACTCAGGGGAGTGGAAGCGCATCCCGCCCGCGCCCTGCACCACCGGCTCGACGATCACGGCGGCCAGCTCCCGAGCGTGCTCCTCGGCGAGTGCGCTCACGCTTCGGGCCCATGCGTCGTCCAGGGGGGCGTCGAAGCCGTCGGGTGGGCGCTCAGCGAAGACGTGCTCGGGCAGGACTCCCGCAAACAGGCTGTGCATGCCGCCAGCCGGATCGCAGACCGCCATCGCTCCCGCCGTGTCGCCGTGGTAGCCGCCCCTCACCGCGAGCAGGCGCGTGCGCTCGCCGCGCCCCAGCGCACGCTGGTATTGCAGGCAGAGCTTGATGGCCACCTCGACCGACACCGACCCGGAGTCGGCGAAGAAGACCCGCTCCAGACCCTCGGGCGCCATCTCCGTCAGGCGCTCGGCCAGGCGCACGGCGGGCTCGTGGGTCAGCCCGCCGAACATCACGTGCGCCATCCGGCCAAGCTGGTCGGTCACGGCGCGATCGAGCGCCGGGTGGCGGTAGCCGTGGATGGCACACCACCACGAGGCCATGCCGTCGATCAGCTCGCGCCCGTCGGCCAGCCTCAACCGCACCCCCTCGGCCGAGACCACCGGCAGCGAGGGCAGCGCGGCGGGCAGCGCGCCGTAGGGGTGCCAGACGCGCTCGCTGTCGAGCGCGAGCAGCTGCTCCCAGTCCGGACTCTGGCTCACGCCTCCAGGACGTTCGCTGGGCAAGCGAGGCAAGGACGCAGGGAGCGTGGCGTGCTTGGCACGCGAGCGACCGAGACGCCGCATCGCGCCGCTCAGCGGGCGTCCTAGTCCTCGTAGAGGACGAAGTCGCGCTTACGCGCGCCGCACACCGGGCAGAACCAGGTGTCTGGGATCCCCTCAAACGGCGTGCCCGCGGGGATCCCGCCGTCGGGATCGCCTTCCTCGGGGTCGTAGATATATCCGCAGGACTCGCAGATCCAGCGCTGGAGGGTCCCGGTGGGCGCGCTCACGGGCGCGCGGCCTCTGTCGGGTTGCTCATGCGTAAAAGACTACCGACCGCTAGGGTCAGCGCGTGCGCGCACGTGAGCAGAGCGAGCGTCCAGGACCGGGCGAGGACTACAACCCCGGCCCGCCGGCGCGCCCGCGCCAGGCGGCCACCGTGATCCTGCTCAGGGGAGGCGCGGATGACCTGGAGGTGCTGCTGGTCAGACGCACGCCGCAGGCCCGATTCATGGGCGGCGTGTGGGTGTTCCCGGGCGGCGCGGTGGACGCGGAGGAGGGCGACGGCGACGAGGCCCACCGCGCGGCCGCCATCAGGGAGCTGAGGGAGGAGGCGGCGATCACCCTCGAGGATCCCGCCGCGCTCGTGAAGTTCTCGCGCTGGATCACGCCCGCGGAGGTGCAGATCCGCTTCGACACGCACTTCTTCCTGGCCCCGCTGCCCAGCGGGCAGGAGCCGCGGATCGACGGCGAGGAGTGCGTGGACCTCGGCTGGTTCACGCCTGAGGCCGCGCTCGCCGCCTACCGCGCCCAGCAGATAGCGCTGGTGTTCCCGACCATCAAGCACCTGGAGCAGCTCAGCGAGTTCTCCTCCGTCGAGGAGTTGCTGATCCACGCGCGCGGACGCGAGGTCCTGCCGGTGCAGCCCAGGGTGGTGCTGGAAGGCGAGGTCGCGCGCATCCTGCTTCCGGGCGAGCCCGGCTACTGACCGGCGCCGGCCGCTCGCCTCACGTCTGCTGCTGGGCGGCGATCACGTGCGTGACCGCGTTGATCAGCGCCAGATGCGTGAACGCCTGCGGGTAGTTGCCGAGGTGGCGACCGGAGGAGGCCTCGAGCTCCTCGGCATACAGCTCCAGCGGGGAGGAGTAGGAGAGCAGGCGCTCGCACAGGTGCTCGGCCTGGCGGTGCTCGCCGATCTCCGACAGCGCCGAGACCAGCCAGAAGGAGCAGATCAGGAACGTGCCCTCCTCCCCGTCCAGGCCGTCGTCGGTGGAGTCGGTGCGGTAGCGCAGGACCAGGCCACCCTCGGTCAGCTCCTCGCGGATGGCCATCACGGTGGCGCGCACGCGCTCGTCCTCGGGCCCGAGGAAGCGCAGCAGCGGCACCAGCAGGCTGGAGGCGTCGAGCGCATCCGTTTCGTAGTGCTGGCGAAACACGCCGCGCTTGTCGACGCCGCGGTTGAGGATGTCCTCGTGGATCTCATCGGCCAGCGCCTGCCACTCTTCCACCTGCTCGACGTGGCCGCGGCGTTCGGCCAGCCGTGCGCCGCGGTCCATCGCCACCCAGCACATCAGCTTGGAGGAGACATAGTGGCGGGGCTCGCCGCGCGCCTCCCAGATCCCCTGGTCGGGCTCCTTCCAGGCGTTGGCCGCGCACTGGACCTGGTCGGCCAGCACCGGCCACAGCCGCTCGGGGATGTGGTCGCGCTTCTTGGAGTGCAGGTAGACCGAGTCGAGCACCGCCCCGAAGACGTCGTTCTGGCGCTGGTTGTAGGCGCCGTTGCCGACGCGCACCGGCCGCGCCCCCTCATAGCCCTTGAGATGGTCGAGCGTCGACTCCACCAGCTCCTTCTCGCCCTTGATCCCGTACATGATCTGCAGCGAGCCGTCCTCGTTTCGCTCCATGTCGGCGACATACTGGACGAAGTCGTCCGCCTCCCAGTTCAGGCCCAGCGCGTGCAGCGCCCACAGTGTGAAGGAGGCGTCGCGCATCCAGCAGTAGCGGTAGTCCCAGTTGCGTTCCCCGCCGCGGGTCTCCGGCAGCGAGGTGGTGGGCGCGGCCACCAGCGCGCCCGTCGGCATGAACGTCAGGCCCTTCAGCACGAGCGCCGAGCGCTGCAGGTGAAAGCGCCACGGATGGTCGGGGTAGGTGCCTCCCGCGAGCCACGTGCGCCAGAAGTGGCTCGTGCGCTCCATGTGCCCTTCGGCCTGCTCGACCGTGTGCGGGCCGCCCCGCTCCTCCGTCCAGGAGAGCGCGCAGAAGCGCTTCTCGCCCTCGCTCATCGTGTGGCGGCCGTGAGCGCGGTTGCCCTCGATGCCCAGGCGGACGTCGCTGAACAGCCGGAAGGCGGTCACGTCGTCGGTGGCGTCCATCATGCAGACGCCCTCCTCGCCACTCTCCACGACGCTCCAATGCGCCGGCGTGGCGCCGTAGTCGAGCATCGGCTCGCACACGATCTCGATCTGCACCTGTCCCTGGATGCATTCGATCATGCGCACCACCAGGTGATCGGCGTCGTAGTCCGTAGGCGGTCGCGTGTGGCTGGAGCCGTGCTTGTTGTCGTGCCAGGGGCCGATCGTCAGGGCGTCGACCACGCGCAGCCACCCCTGCGCGGTCATCCACGTCGTCTCGATCACGTTGGTGCCCGGGATGTAGCGTCGGCCGGCGGGGACGTAGACGCCGTAGGGGCCCACCCGCCAGCTGCCGGCGCCGCGGTCCAGCAGCGCGCCGAACGCCGAGGGCGAGTCGAAATGGGGCAGGCACATCCACTCGATCGATCCGTCGGAGGCGACGAGCGCGCCTGTGTGGCAGTCCGACAGGAAGCCGTAGTCGGCGATCGGCGGGAAGGGCGAGTCCAGCGAGCTCGCCCGCGAGCCGGCCCCGGCGGGCATCGAGCGCACGGCGGCGGTCTCCGCGGCGGCTGCCGGCTCGGGCGCGCTCACCATTCGGTCCGCTCGAACTTGGGCCGCTCCACGCCGGTGGGCAGGACCTGCTCCTCCTCGAGCTTGTCCAGGTGCGCGGCCAGCGTGGCGGTGGCGAGCTGGCGCAGCTGCTCGGGCACCTCCGACCAGACCGCGTCGAGCAGTTCGGCGATCGTGCGCCGGCCTTCCCCCAGAGCCAAGATCAGGTGGTTTTCCCGGTCGATTCGATGCGCTACGTACTCTTCGAGCTTGGTGTGCGCGTCCCACACCGGGGGTCCGTGGCCGGGGCAGAGCACGTTGAAGTCTTCGCGCAGACGCAGGCGGGTGAGCGACAGCAGGTAGCCGGACATGGCGCCGCGGTAGGGGCTGATGAACACGCTCCCGTCGCCGAGCACGGCGTCGCCGGTGAAGCAGGCCCCCTCGGCGATCAGCGCGTAGTGGTCAGCCGCGTGGCCGGGAGTGCACACAGCCTCGAACGGGCCGAAGCGCACCTCCTCGCCGAGCCGCACGTCAGCCGCTCCGCGCCCGGCCGCGAGCGGAGCGGGATGATGATCGAGCAGCGCGCCGACGGCCTCCGAATGGTCGCGATGATCGTGGGTGAGCACCACGCCGCCGAGCCCGCCGCGGGCATCGATCGCGGCGAGCAGGCGCGTGAGATGCTCCTCGATCAGCGGTCCCGGATCGACGATCCAGGCGGGCCGGCGGCCGACGACCCAGGTGTTGGTGCCCGTCAGCGTGAGCGGCCCCGGATTTGGGGCGCGCACGAGCAGGACGTCGTAGTGGGCGAGCAGGTCGGCCGCTGACGGGTCGCCGTTTGCACCGGTCTGCCCATTGGGATCGGGCGGGTGCGACGAGCTCATGGGCGCGACGTTAGCTGAGAGAGCGGCCGGGATGACCGCTCCCAGGGCCTACCTGGAGCGCCCCGAGGCCCGTCCGCGACGGGAGCTGCCACCGCGCGGGGCGACGCCCGAGCGCTCGCCGGCGCCCTTCGAAGGGTTGGAGCGCCGATCGCTCGGGCGCTGACGGTTTGGGCCGGTGCCCGAGCGTGCCCGCGCCGGGCGGCCACCGGGTGCCGAGCGCCCGGCGCTCATGCCGGCCAGCTCCAGCTCCCGATCCAGCCCCAGCTCGCCGACCATGCCCGCCAGTTCGCGTGCCTGATCGTGTGCGACGAGCGTGACGCCGACGCCGCTCGCGCCCGCGCGAGCGGTCCGTCCGATGCGATGCACGTAGTCGTCGCGCGTGGCCGGAATGTCGTAGTTGATGACGTGCGTGATCCCCACCACGTCGATCCCGCGGGCGGCCACGTCGGTGGCCACGAGCGTGTCCACAACGCCCGCCTCGAAGTTCGCCAGGGCCCGCTCGCGCTGCCCCTGGGACTTGTCGCCGTGCATCGCCACCGCCTGCACGCTGCTGGAGGCCAGCCGCTTGACCAGCCGGTCGGCTCCGCGCTTGGTGCGCACGAACACGAGCGTCAGCCCGCGCTCGGGCTCGCCTAGCTCCGTGACCAGGCGCGCGACCTTGCCCTCGTGGCTGACCATCACGAAGCGATGGGCCACGTCCGCCTTGCGCTCGACCGGGTGGGCGTGCTCGTGACGGCGGGGATTGGAGGTGTACGCCTTGGCGATGCGCCCCACCTCGCCCTCGAGCGTGGCGGAGAACAGAAGCGTCTGGCGCTCGGCCTGGGTCATCTTCACGATTCTGTCCACCACCGGCCGGAAGCCCATGTCGAGCATCCTGTCGGCCTCGTCCAGGACCAGCATCTTGACGCGCGCCAGCGATACGTCGCGGCGGTCGATCAGGTCGAGCAGGCGCCCGGGCGTGGCCACGAGGATGTGGGCGCGCGCCGCCAGGCGCGCCTGCTTGACAATGCCCGCGCCACCGTAGACGGCTGCGATCGAAAGGGCCCGAGCGTGGGCGATCGGGCGGATCTCATCGACGATCTGGCTGGCTAGCTCCCTGGTCGGCGCGAGGATCAGCGCCGACGGTCGCGCGTCTGAGTCCTTCAGGCGCTCGACCAGCGGCACGCCGAACGCGAGCGTCTTGCCCGATCCGGTCGGCGACTGCGCGAGCACGTCGTGCCCTGCGAGCACGTCGGGGACGACCAGCTTCTGGACTGCAAATGGTGTGCTGAACCCGCGCTTGGCGAGTTCACTGACGACGACCTCGGACACGCCGAGATCGGCGAACGTTTCATGCTGCATGTTGTTGGTGCTCCTTCTGGCGACCCTCTGGCCGCCGCTGCGGATGGAGATTCGACTGACCCCATCCGCGCTGCGAGCGCCAACAAAGACAAAGAACCTCACGGACGACTTCGCCGCCCGTAGGGTGACCGTAGCAGCCTTTTGGCTGCAAACGTGCTTCATCTCATGCAACGCCCAGGAGGTCGAGGGGCAAGTCTGGCAAGGACGCAGTGAGCGCCGCGGGCTCTGCACGCAAGCGATCGAGGACGTCGCCAGGCGCCGCCCTCGGCCTACTGGAGACTGGCCATCACGTGCTTCACCACTGTGTAGTCCTCCAGCGAATACACGCTGAGGTCCTTGCCGTAGCCTGACTCCTTGAAGCCGCCGTGCGGCATCTCGGAGACGAGCGGGATGTGGTCGTTGATCCACACGCAGCCGAAGCGCAGCGCCCTCGACACGCGCAGCGCGCGCCCCACGTCGCGCGTCCACACCGAGGAGGCGAGGCCGTAGCGCGTGGCGTTGGCCCAGGCGATCGCCTGCTCCTCGCCGCTGAAGCGCTGGACGGTGATGACCGGGCCGAAGATCTCTCGCTGGATCATCTCGTCCTCCTGCTGCAGGCCCGCGACGACCGTCGGCTCCAGGTAGAAGCCCGGGCGATCCGGCTCGCAGCCGCCGGTCACGATCTCCGCGTGGGCGGGCCTGCGCTCCAGGAAGCCCGCGACCCGCTCGCGCTGTTTCGCGGAGTTGACCGGGCCGAGCGTGGTCTCGGCGGCGAGCGTGTCGCCGATCACGAGTCCCCGCGCCTGCTCTGTCAGGCCGGCAACCACGTCGTCGTAGACCTTGCTGCCCGCCAGCACCCGCGTGGCCGCCGTGCAGTCCTGGCCGGCGTTGTAGTAGCCGGTGCCCGCGATCGTCTCCAGCGCACGCTCCAGGCTCACGTCGTCGAAGACGACCACGGGCGCCTTGCCACCGAGCTCCAGGTGCACCCGCTTGAGCGTGTCGGCGGCGGTGCGGGCGAAGTGCCTGCCCGTCTCCACCGAGCCGGTCAGCCCGATCATGTCCACGTCCGGGTGGCTGATCAGCGCCTGGCCCGTCGGCGCGCCCGGTCCGGTCACGACGTTGAGCACGCCCTTGGGCAGGATCTCGGCGGTCAGCTCGGCGAGCCTCAGGGTCGTGATCGGCGTGGTCTCCGCTGGCTTCAGGACGACCGTGTTGCCGGCTGCGATCGCCGGGGCCAGTTTCCAGATGGCCATCATCAGCGGGTAGTTCCACGGCGTGACCTGCCCGATCACGCCGATCGCCTCGCGCCGCGTGAAGGAGGTGTAGCCCTCCATGTACTCGCCCGCCGCCCTGCCCTCCAGGCAGCGCGCCGCGCCGGCGAAGAACCGCAGGTTGTCGGCCATCACAGGGATCTCGTCGTTGGTGACCGCTTCGATCGGCTTGCCCGCGTTGAGCGCCTCCAGGCGGGCGATCTCCGAGCCGTGCTCCTCGATCACATCGGCGATTGCAAGCAGCGCCCGTGCGCGCTGCGCGGGCGTGGTGCTCGACCAGCCGTCGAACGCGCGGCGCGCGGCCCGCACGGCCAGGTCCACCTCCTCGGCGCTGGAGACGGGTGCGAGGGCGAGCTGCTCGCCGGTGGCGGGGTTGAGCACGGGCTCGCTCTCGCCGCCCGCGGCCACCCGCTCGCCGTCGATGAAGTTGCTGAGGGTCTCTGTGGTGCTCGCCATCTTTCTCTCCCCTCCTCTTGGGGTGTCTAGGTCGAAGCCTGGGATGTCCGCCGCGAAGGGCCGGGGTCGCGCATGACCATGCTCACACGCCGGCGACCGGCACGCCGAGCGCCTCGGCGACCGCCGGGTGGATGATCTCGCCGCCCTGCACGTTCAGACCCATGCGCAGGCCATCGTTGCGCGCGAGCGCCTGCTCGACGCCGCGCTCGGCCAGTTCGATCACGTAGGGCAGCGTCGCGTTGGTCAGCGCGTAGGTGGAGGTGATGGGCACCGCGCCGGGCATGTTGGTGACGCAGTAGTGCGTGATCCCGTCCACCTCGAAGGTCGGGTCGGAGTGGGTGGTGGGACGCGAGGTCTCAAAGCAGCCGCCCTGGTCGATCGAGACGTCCACCAGCACGGCCTGCGGCTTCATCAGCTTCAGCTGCTCGCGCGTGACCACGTGCGGCGCACGGCCGCCCTGCACGAGGACCGCGCCGATCACCAGGTCGGCCAGCGGCAGCATCTCCTCGATGGCGAGCGTCGAGGAGTAGACCGTGGAGGCGCGCCCGGCGAACGCCACTTCGAGATCGCGCAGACGATCGATGGAGCGGTCGAACACGAACACGTCAGCCTGCATGCCGATGGCGATGAAGGCGGCGTTCATGCCCACCACGCCGCCGCCGATCACGAGCACGGTCGCCGCCGCCACCCCCGGCACCCCGCCGAGCAGGATGCCCCGCCCGCCGAGCGGCCTCTCCAGCATGAACGCGCCCGCCTGCGTGGCGATCTTGCCCGCCACCTCGCTCATCGGCGCCAGCAGCGGCAACCGCCCCTCGGGGTCCACGACCGTCTCATAGGCGATGCAGGTCGCGCCGGAGGCCATCAGGCCGCGTGCCAGCTCGGGCTCGGCCGCCAGATGCAGGTAGGTGAACAGCGCCTGGCCCTCGCGCAGCAAGCCCACCTCCTCGGCCTGGGGCTCCTTGACCTTCAGCACCAGCTCAGCCTCCGCGAACACCGCCTCGGCGTCGGGCACGATGCGGGCCCCCTGGGCGCGGAACTGCTCGTCGCTCATCGCGCTGCCCTCGCCGCCGCCGGACTGGACGAGCACCTCGTGACCGCCGGCGGTCAGCTCGCGTACCCCGGCGGGGGTAATCGCCACGCGGTACTCGTCGGTCTTGATCTCGCTGGGAACACCGATCCTCATCCGCTGCCCGCTCCTTCCGGTGACGCTTCGCCACGCCGACGCTCCCGCAGGGAGCCTTGACAAGAGAACATGCTCATCGTGCCAGCTCCCGGCCGCGCAGCGCCAGCCAGAACTCGATGCGGTCGCGGGCGCTGGAGAAGTCGCGCCCGGTCAGCTGCTCGATGCGGCGGATGCGATAGCGAAGCGTGTGCCGGTGGCAGTAGAGCGCGTTCGCCGCCTTCTCCCAGTGGCCGTTGTGCTCGATGAACACGTCCAGCGAGCGCACCAGCTCGTCGCCGTACTCGCCCCCTCCCTGTTCGATCGGTCCGAGCACGCTGCGGCAGTAGGAGATCAGCGCCTCGTCGTCCTGCACAGAGAGCAGCAGCTGGAAGGCGCCCAGATCGGCGTAGGAGGCGACGTCCGGGGCATCGCCGTTGCGCAGGCGAACCGCCTCCAGGGCGCAGCGCGCCTCGTGGAAGCTCATGCGCAGCGAGTGCGTGGCAGCCACGCGGCTCGCAGCGGCCCGCACCTCGCCGAAGCGGGGGATCAGCTCAGCGCGGATCTTGCGCGCGAGCTCGATCGGGTCGAGCGGCGCGCCCGGGCCGGCGCCGCCCGACCCGGATACGCCCCCGGCGTCCACCACTGCGCACAGCAGGCCCGCGCGGATGGCGATCAGGCTGGAGACGCGCCTGCGTTCCATGATCCGTTCCACCGCCGCCGCCGCCGCGCTGGGGTCGGCCGCCCTGAAGGCCAGCACCGCCACCTGCTCGCCGATCCCGAACGGCCGCAGTCGCGCCTGGAGGTCCTCCGGGTAGAGGTGCCCGGACAGCACCTCGGCGAGCACGTCGCCGACCATGTTGCGCTGGAGCATCTCGTAGCGTTCGTGGAGCAGCTGCGCGAACGCCCGCTCGGTGATCGCGATGAACGGCAGCTCGTAGGGAACCTCGAACAGCGGGAATCCGCGCCTGCGCGCCGCCGTCACCAGCGCCGCGGGAAGCCGTCTGTGGGCGAAGCCCGTGCCGAAGCCGAGACCGGCGATCTCATGGTCGGCCAGCCGGTCCACCAGCTCGCGCTGGGCCTTTGGGCCGCCGAGCTGCAGGCCGGTGCTCAGCAGCAGCTCGCCGCCTTTCAGCCAGGGCGTCGGATCGGGCAGCTCGGTGCTGTGCACCCATCGAACGGGGGCCGCGGCGGACTCCTCCCCGGAGACGAGCTTCAGGCCGAGCTCGCCGATCAGGCTCGCGACAGTGAGCTCCACTGACCCATCCGCTCCGATGCCTCGCTCAGCACGGGGCGCAGAATCGCCTCGATCTCCTCGAACTGCTCCCTGCCGGCGATCAGCGGCGGCGAGAGCTGGATGATCGGGTCGCCGCGGTCGTCCGTGCGGCAGATCAATCCGCGCCTGTAGAGCTCGCCCGAGAGGAAGCCCCGCAGGAGCTGATCGGACTCCTCAGCGTTGAACGTCTCCTTGGTGTCTTTGTCCTTGACCAGCTCGACCGCCTGGAAGTAGCCGGCGCCGCGCACGTCTCCCACGATCGGCAGGTCGCGCAGGCCGTCGAGCATCTCGCGGAACGGGCCCTCGTTGGCGAGCACGTTGTCGCACAGCGCCTCGCGCTCCATCACGTCGATGTTGGCCATCGCCACCGCGCAGGACACGGGATGCCCGCCGAAGGTGAAGCCGTGGTTGAAGGCCGCCGTGCCATGCAGGAACGGCTCGGCGATGTGGTCGCCGGCGATCACCGCCCCCATCGGCGCGTAGGCCGAGCTGATCCCCTTGGCGGTGGTGATCATGTCCGGCTGGTAGCCGAAGCGCTCGCAGCCGAACCAGTGTCCGAGCCGACCCCACGAGCAGATCACCTCGTCGGAGATCAGCAGCACGCCGTGGCGGTCGCAGATCTCGCGCACCCGCTGGAAATAGCCGTCCTGGGGGACGAAGCAGCCGCCCCCGTTCTGCACCGGCTCGAGGATCACCGCGGCGACGGTCTCCGGTCCCTGGAACTCGATCGCCTCCTCAATGGCGTCCGCCGCCCACAGCTGGTCGCGGTCTTCCTGCCAGCGGTATGAGTTGGTGTTCGGAACGTGGACGCCGCCGGGGGTCAGAGGTTCGAACGGCGTGCGCAGCGTGGTCAGGCCCGTGGCCGTGAGCGCCCCCATCGAGGTGCCGTGGTAGGCCAGCTGGCGCGAGATTAGCTTGTGGCGATTGTGATCGCCCTGCGCGTGGTGGTAGGCCTTGGCGAGCTTCCA
>DAINPC010000024.1:0-2605 GCA_036743695.1 Solirubrobacteraceae bacterium
TCGATCGTCGCGCGGTCGATGGGATCGTCCAGGTTGGCGAGGATCTCATCGTCAATCCAAAGGCTGGCTTCCTCGACGATGCGGCCAACGGCAACCTGCCCAAGCTCTCGTGGATCGACCCGAACTACTACGACCTGCGCATCCTCGGCCAGCCGTCCAACGACGACCATCCGCCGACCGATGTTCGCGCCGGCCAGGCACTTGCCTGGTCTGTCTACCGGGCGCTCGCGGCCGGGCCGGCGTGGGAGAAGACGCTGCTGATCGTCACCTACGACGAGCATGGCGGCTTCTACGACCACGTGGTGCCTCCGCAAGACGCCCCCGGTGACACGCCTGAGCTCCGCCGCTACGGCGTGCGCGTCCCGGCGCTCGTCATCTCGCCCTGGATCGACGCCGGAGCCGTTTCGCACACGCTCTTCGATCACACTTCGATTCTCAAGACAATCCTGCTGCGCTTCTGCCGCGACGGCAGCGGCACGATCCCCGACATGGGCCCCCGCGTGAGCGCAGCAAACGACCTCAGCGCCCTGCTGAACGCCGCGGCCCCCCACCCGGTGCCAGACGGACAGGCCGTCAGCGAACAGATCGTCAAATGGCACCTTGACAACATCACCGAAGAGGTGCACCGCCCAGTGCCTGCCGGCGACATTACGCGGATCGAGGGTTTTGCCGCGGGCATTGCAGCCGCCTCACGACTTCTGCGCGACTGGGGGCTCCCGGCCGGGCGACCGTAGGCGCGGCGGGACAACGAGTAAGCGTGCGACACACGGCTGGCCGCTCATAGCGACGCAGCACCGCGCTGTGGCTGTGCTCGAATGTGCCAGCCAGCAGGTATCCTTGGGCGATTCGAGGGTCCGGACATGGCGGCGCCGGACTGGAAGCCAGGTGGAGATCTATGCGCCGGATGCACGCGCTGGCAGTCGTCTGCATGTTGTTGGCGCTCGCCATGGCGGCACAGGCTCGGGGGTCGGAAATCACCAATGCGGGTGACAGTCTCCGCACCGGGTGGTATCCGGACGCGCCGTCGATAACCCCGGAGCTCGTCAGCGGCGGCACGTTCGGTCAGGTGTGGTCGGCGACAGTCGCAGGTCAGGTATACGCCCAACCGCTGCTGTCCAACGGGACGCTCCTAGTGGCGACCGAGGAAGACAACGTCTATGGACTGGACCCTGCGACGGGCGCATTGCAATGGTCGAAACCGCTTCATCTCGGCACGCCCTGGAACCCCGGCGACATCGGCTGCGGAGACCTCACTCCCTGGATCGGCGTTACGTCCACTCCGGTGATCGACCCCACGACCAACATCGCCTATATGACGCACAAGACCTACGCCTCGGGCACCTCCGGCCCGGCCCGCTGGTACATGGACGCGGTGAGCGTCGCAACGGGCGTCGAGGAGCCGGGCTTCCCCGTCGAACTGGGCGGTGCCGCCCAGAACGCGCCCAGCCGAGCCTTCTTCGCGACCGATGAGCTCCAGCGTCCGGGCCTGCTCCTGATGGGCGGCGTCGTCTACGCGGCATTTGGGAGCCACTGCGACCACCTGCCGTGGCAAGGATGGATCTTCGGGGTCTCGACCGCTGGCACGGTGAAGGCGCGCTACGTCGACAACACCACCGAAGAAGGCGCGGGGATCTGGCAGTCGGGGGCCGGCCTGACCTCTGACGGCCCCGGCACGATCCTCTTCAGCACCGGCAACGGGGGGGCGCCGTCAACGCCGACTCCGGGGAGCACGCCCCCCGCGAACCTCGGCGAGTCTGTCGTGCGCGTGCGCGTTCAGCCCGACGGCTCGCTGAAGCCTGTTGACTTCTTCGCCCCGTTCGACGCCCCCGAACTGGACTCCTACGACGCCGACTTCGCATCCGGTGGTGTCACGGGTCTCCCCGACGAATACTTCGGGACGCCCGCGATCCCCCGCCTGGCGGTGGCGGTCGGCAAGGAGGGCTACGTCTACCTGCTCAATCGCGACTCGCTCGGCGGCATCGGGCAGGGTCTCAACGGCGCGGATCACGTGGCGCAGCGGATCGGTCCGCGCGGGGGCGTCTGGTCGCGACCGGGAGTCTGGCCGGGCGACGGCGGCTACGTCTACATCCCAACCTCCAGCGGCGCGAGCGCTGGCGGCAATCTGGACGTCTACAAGTACGGGCTGTCCGGAACCGGCCTGCCGTCGCTCTCGCTCGCGGCGAGCTCCGAAGACTCCTTCGGCTGGGGTTCGGGCGCGCCGGTCATCACCTCCGACGGGACCACCTCTGGTAGCGCACTCGTCTGGATCGCGTGGTCTGCCAACCGCACGGGCAGCGGCGGCCAACTGCGCGCCTACGATCCGGTGCCGGTGAGCGGCCGGCCCGTGCTGCGCTTCAAGGCGTCGATCGGCACGGCGTCCAACTACAGCACCCCCGGAGTCGGCGCCGGACGACTCTTCCTCGGCACGCGTGAAGGCAGGGTGCTCGCGTTCGGCTCCCCTGTCACTCCCCCGCTGACCGGCTCCCCGGTCGCGTTCCCCGCGACGACACTGCACAGCACGAGCGAAGCCACGCTGACCCTCACCACCACCGAAGCGCTCACGCTCTCGACGCTGACCTCGAGCTCGAGCCAGTTCAAGCTCGGC
>DAINPC010000024.1:2615-15747 GCA_036743695.1 Solirubrobacteraceae bacterium
CCTCCGCTCCCCGCAACGCTCGGCGCCGGAGAAACGGCTTCGATCCCCGTGACCTTCGCCCCCACCGAAACGGGCCTCCTCGCAGCCACCGTGACCGCGAAGACCAGCACCGGCAAGGAAACTCGCTTCGGCCTGTCGGGCACCGGTCAGGCCGAAGGCCCGGAGCTCGCGGTGACGCCGCCGATCGTCTCCTTCGGCGGCGTGGTCGTCGGCGGTCACATCACCGGCACGGCGACGTTCCGCAACGTCGGCGGGGACCCGCTGACGATCAACAAGGTGAACCTGCCGAGCGCTCCCTTCAGCGCCACAGGCGTGCCGAGCCCAGGGGCCACGATCGCCCCCGCCGGCTCGATCACCGTGACCGTCGCGTTCGATCCCACGCAGTCCGGGGCGTTCAACGACAACATCGGCCTGGAAACGACCGGCGGCAATCGCAAGATCGGCCTCGCCGGAACAGCGGGCTCACCGGGCGTGCTCCAGGTCACGCCCGAAGCCGTCGAATACGGCCCCGTGATCGTGGGCGCGACGCCCAGCAGGTCGTTCACGATCACCAACACCGGCGGCACCGCGGTGACTATCAACAAGTCCAAGCCGCCCAGCGGAGGCGCCTTCGGGGCCACGACCCTGCTCTCCGAGGGCACCACCATCCAACCGGGCGAAGGCGCGACCGAGCACGTGACGTTCACGCCCACCGAACCGGGCGCCGCAAGTGCCGTCTGGGAAATCAACGGCGACGACACGAGCGGGCCCCACCAAGTGCAGTTCAGCGGCATCGGAACCGTGAAGGAATCCCCCGCGAGCCCGGCCTCGCCCTTCCAGGTGCTCGGCGGACTCGGCGCTCTGTCCAAACAGGCGGTCCTGGCCGATCAGGAACCCGAACCCGCCCCGGTCCCCGATGCCGAGCTCGCGAGCGCGGCCCTGACCGAGACTGCACACGGCTCCGTCAGGGTCGAGGTCAGCTGCCCGCCGCGGGAGAGCAGCTGCTCAGGCACGATCACGCTGCAGATCTCCACGCGCCACCGCCCCGGGACGCGAGGGCCCGCAATCCTGACCCTTGCCGCCGGCTCCTTCAGCGTCGCCGGCGGACGGGTGAGCATGGTCGTGCTGCATCTATCCGCGCGGGCCCGAGCGCTGCTCGCACGACTGCATGTCCTGCGATCGCGGGCGACCATCGCCGCCCGCGATCGGACAGGCGCGAGGCACACGGCCCATAGGACGGTCACGATCCGCACCGCGAAGCTGACACACAACAGTGCCGGCTGACAGCTACCGGGTCGCGGCCGGCCGTCGCAGCTGACGGGCGCGGCTCACGACCCTCAGCTCATGGCGCACAACGAGGATCTCAAGCTCCTTCGCGTCCCGCGAGCGGCCGAGCAGGGCGAGCAGCTCGAAGATCCTGCCGAGCGCCCTACGGGGTCCACGTCAGGTGCGCTGCGCGATCAGGACGCCGTCCACGACTGGCCGACCGGGTTTACGCACCCCACAGCCGGACCGTCAATTCAGTCGCCGGTAGATCGGCCGCGCCCGCTTGTAGAAGCGTAGGAACTGATCGAACAACAGGTCGTAGGTCCGCCCGCGGTCCCGATCCGGCTCGTGAACTGAGCCGTGCACGAGCGCCGGTACGTCGTCGGCTGACACCTCGCCGAGCGCAATGAATGCCAGCATGCCCGCGCCAACCGCATTGGCCAGGCGGGGCTCTGCAACCCGTCGAATCGGCACGCCGACAACATCAGCAAAGATTTGCGTCCAGACATCCGACAGTGCCCCGCCGCCGATGAAGCTGAGCTGCTCGAAGCGAGTCTTGGCGAAGCGCTCGACATGCGGCATGAGCCAGCGCATGTTGTAGGCGACCCCCTCCATCACCGCGCGGACGTAATGTCCCCGGGTCGTGCGCCACGTCTGGTTGAGAAATGCGCTGCGCGTCGAGGAGTCCTCGGTGGGCACGAGCACCCCGTTGATCCAGGGGGTGAAGATCAGCCCATCGCTCCCGGCGGGCACTTCCGCCGCCTGACGCTCGAGCAGGGCGTACACGTCCGCTGGCGCCTGCACGCCGTCGGGGTAAAGGATGTTGTCCTTGAGGAACTCCAGGCAGCGACCGGCCATGCCCTGCTCGGCCACGACGACGTACCGCCCGGGCAGTCCGGCCGGCATCGTGCCGAGCATGTGACGCAGATCTGTGCGCTTGCTCGGCACGTGGCACGAGAGCCACGACGTGGTGCCTACGTAGAAGTAGCCCTGACCGTCGCGGATGGCGCCGGCGCCAACGGCAGCGGCGTGCAGGTCGCAGGCGCCAGCCATCACTGGTGTCCCCGGAGCGAGTCCCAGCTGCTCGGCGACGTTGGGCAGGACGGGGCCGAGCACGGAGTCCATCGGAACAAGGTCCGGGAACTTCTCGCGCGCAACGCCGGCGAGGCGCAGCAGCCCGGGGTCATAATCGATATGCAGGGGATCGCGGTTGTCGGTCAGCCAGTACGGAAAGATCGTCCCGAACGAGGCGGCGAAGCGCCCAGTCAGCCGCAGGTTGAGGTAGTCGGCCGGCTCGAGCAGCTTGTAGGCCGCCGCGTAGACATCGGGCCGGTCGTGCTTGAGATGGAGGACGTGACCGAGCCCGTCGACGCCCGCCAGCACCGGCGCTCCACCGGTGAGCCGCAGCCAGCGCCGCAGCTTCCGCGGGTCGTAGCCAGCGACCGTGACCGGTCCGCCCACGACCCGGCGCACGTGGACCCCACCGCGCGTGTCCATCCACGAGACGGCGCCGGCCAGCGCCTCGCCCTCGCGGTCGACCGGGACCGTGACCGCCCACTGGGTCGCGCACTTGACGGCGATCACCTGGTCCGCGGGCAGCGCGGCGTGCTCGAGCGCCTCTCGCGAAGCTGCCAGGACCGCTGCCCACCATTCGTGCGGGTCCTGCTCTGCGCCGCCGCCCTCCAACTCGCGCGTGGCGATCGCGCGCAACGCCGCAGCCTTGACCTCCCCCCGCCTCGAGACGAGCGCGGCCTTGACCGTGCCCGAGCCCATGTCGATGGCGAGAACGTGGGGCGCGGGGGTGCCGGCCACGGTGCGGGTCACGCAGGCGGTGCGAGCTGGTACATCGCGTCGAGCACGCCCTCGAGCATCGCGTTGACCTGGACGTTGCCCTCGGGCGTCCCAGCGCCACCATAGATCGCGCCACTGCGCGGCGCGGCTTGCGGCGGATCCTTCGCGTAGTCGACTGCGGTAGACAGGTCGGCGGCGAACGTGTCGGTAACCCCCGGCTGCGTGTTCGGCAGAGTGACGCAGAAGTGCAGGGCGGGCGGGAACTGCAGGCTGTTCATCCGCCATCCGCTCTCCTTGAGCGAGTCGTTGACGTGGTAGATGTCAAGCTCCTCGGAGCGAAAGGCGACGCAGAACGTCGGGTCGCCCATCACCCGTAGCTCTCCCAGTGCTTCCACCGCGGCCCGGATCTCCGCGGCCGTCCGGAAGATGCGCTCGGCGATCGCCAGGTAGCCCGGCTCGCCGAGCGTCACCAGCGCCGCCCAGGTAGCAGCGATGAGCCCGCCCGAGCGGCTCCCCGCGATGCCCGGTGACGCATACAGGCCTCCGGGCCAGTCGGCATACGTGAAGTACTGCCGGTGGCGCAGGTCGCGGCTGCGATACAGCATCACCCCCGTGCCCTTTGGCCCGTAGCCGTACTTGTGTGTATCGGCCGAGATCGATGTCACCCCCGGCACCCGGAAGTCCCAGCGCGGAATGTCGAGACCGAGCCGCTCCCCCCAAGGCAGGATGAGTCCACCGAGGCAGCCGTCGACGTGCAAGCCGAGCTCGTGCTCGAGTGCGAGCTCGCTCAGCTCCTCGATCGGATCGATCAGCCCGTGCGGGTACGTGGCTGCGGTCCCGAACAGCGCGACGGTTCGCGGGTTGATGAGCGCGCGGACCGCGTCAACGTCCACCACGAACTCGTCCGTCACTGGCGCGTGGACGACCTCAACCCCCAGATAGTGTGCGGCCTTGGCGATCGCCACGTGCCCGGTAACCGGGACGATGACCTGGGGACCGTCGATCCCACGCTCGCGCCCCTGCTCCCGATAGACCAGGACGGCATTGAACAGGCTCTCGCTGCCGCCGAACGTAAGGACCCCGCAGGCCTCTTCCGGGCCATGGAGCAACGAGGCCACCATCGCGATGATCTCACCCTCGAACTTCGTCGCGCTCGGATACATGTCGCGCTGGAGCACGTTGGCGTGCGCGAAGCGCCGGAAGACCTCCGCGAGGAACCTGAAGTGGTCCTCGCCGCCGTGGTAGATCGACCCCGAGACCTTCCCCTCCCGCGCGATCGCGTCCTCCTCGGAGGCCATCTCATCCATCATGGCCAGCACGTACGCGGGGGAGACGGCCTCCGCTGGCAGCGAGGACCGCGTCTCGAAGCGCCGACGATACGGAAAGAACGCGTCGAGGAGTCGTTCGCCGTCGTCACTCATGGCTACGAGGCTACCGCGCCGGCCATGAGCGCCGCAGCGCAGCCGGTACCCCGGTTTCCGAGATGGCGAGACCCGGACTCGAACCGGGGGCACCACGATCTTCAGGGACGCGGGAACGAGCCGGGAAGCCCGCTCTCACCGCGGCACGCCCGGCGCGCTCTGGGCGCATCAGCTCGTTCTGTGCGACCCAGTTCGGCTCGGGAAACAGCTGGCAGTACTTGGCATCGCGCATCAGCTTCTCGATCCCGGTCTCGACCATGTAGCCGGTGCCGCCGAACACCTGGACGGCGTCGGTCGTGCTCGCGACGGCGGCGTCGGTCGCGGCTATCTTCGCGGCGAGCGCCTGCGCCTCCTCGACGGCGAGCCCGGCCGGATCGACGGCGATCTCGGGCCGGAATGCGAGCCTTACGGCCATCGCGGCGAGCATGTCGCTGACGGCGTCGTGCTCGATGATCGCGACGCCGCCCTGACGGCGGACCTGCGCGTACCTGAGCGCCATCTCATAGGCACGCCGCGCGATCCCGCGTGCGATCGCCGCTGTCCCGGCGCGCAGCAGCGCCAGCGCACTCACAACGCTCGCAGTCGTCACGGAGCCGTTGACCGCGACTGTTGCGACCGCGCTCTTGATGCCCGCCATCTCGATCGATGCAGCGCCCGCGGCGCGCAGACCCATCTGGGCCGTGTCGCGCTCCAGTTTCAATCCCGGCGCGCCGGCCATGATCGCCCACGGCGCAGACTGGGGTCGGTCGAGGAAGATCACGAGCCCGTCGGCACCGTGCGCGCCCAGCGCACAGGCGACCCGGCCGTCGAGCTGTCCGTCTGAGATCCTCACCTCTCTTCCGGGCGCGGCCGGCACGAGCGCCCAGCGTGTCGCCGCGGGGACGTCCGCGAGCTGCTCATCGGTGAGCGTCACCAGAGCCGCGTTGGAGAGCAGCACGCACATCGCGATTCCGCCGTCGCCGACGGCCAGCTCCTCGATGCTCGCCAGCAGGTCGGGGACACCCAACCCGGCGCCTCCGTGCTGCTCGTCGAGCAGCACGCGGTCGAGACCGAGCTCGACGAGCAGGCGCCAGCACTCGGCGAAGACGTCCGGGCCGCCGGCGTCGAGCGCAGCGGCCCGCGGCGCCAGCTCGCGATGCGCCAGCTCGCGCGCCATCGTCCGGATCTCGGCGCGCTCGGCCGCAGTGGTCGCGGTCATGATCGGCCTCCATCCCCGTCGACGCTCGCCGGTTGGGAGGCGTTTGCATCGAGATAAGCGCGCGGCTCTGCGTTTGTGCGAGCCCGTCCGTCTGCGTCTGGGTGGATGCGGCGCAGCGGCGGCAGGCAGCTCATCGTCTCAGACCGGCAGAGCCCGCGGTAGACCTCGAGCCTGTTGAGCTGGTTGGTGCCCTCATAGATCTGGGTCAGCTTGGCGTCGCGCCACAGCTTCTCGAGCTCCGCCCTGACCGGACCGGCGCGCAGGCCGACGAGCTCGAGCGCGGCGCCGGTGACGCGCATCGCCACGTCGCCCCCGCGGGCCTTCGCCATCGAGGAGAGAGCGAGCGAGCGCGTCACGGCACGCTCGCTCGTGCTGCGGTGAAGGAGAGCGACGGTCGCGTCGCAAGCGCGGTCTGAAGCCAGCCAGCCACGGACGGGTGCCCGCCTGCGAACGCTCGCCGGCACATGTCCGAGGGCGCGAACGCCAGGGTGGGACATCACACCCCCGAGCGCCCTGTGGTCGAGCTCGGTGGCGGCGTCCATGTAGAGCTGGCGCGCGAGGTGGATCTCCTCCTCCATGCCCGCCAGCGCGAGCTGTACATGCTGGCGCTCGAGCAGACCCTTGGCGGCGCGGTCCTCCTGCAGCCAGCCGAGCACACGCTCGTAGGCTCCACGTGCGATCCCGGTCGCGATCGCTGCGACCGGGGGACGCGAGCAGGCGAGCACGATCGTCGTGGCGGCGGCTCCGTCTCCCTCCCTGCTCACGATCTGCTCGTCGGGGACGAACACCTCGTCGAATGTCAATTCAGCGGCGGGACAGGCGCGCTGGCCCATCTTGTGCTCGACGCGTGCGACCGCGAACCCCTCGCTGCGGGTGTCCAGGAGAAAGCAGGTCCATGTCTCCGCCGGGCGCCTGGGATCGGTGGGCATCAGGAGCGTGATCCAGCGCGCGACGCTGCCGTTGGAGATGAACCGCTTGGTGCCGCTCAGGCGAAAGCCGCCCGGCACACGGCGTGCGTGGCTTGTGATGCGCGCGCGGCGCAAGAGGTCCGGATCCTCCACGTCGGTTCCAGCTTCGGGCTCGGTGATCGCGCACGCCATCAGCAGCGGCTCGCCGGTGCGTTCGGATGCGACCAGCTCCGCCAGCACGCCATCCCACTGCGAGGGGCCACCCAGCAGCAGTGGCGAGATCCCGAGCGCATGGGCGCCGAAGATCAGCGCGATCCCGGGACAGGCTGCGCACAGCTCCTCCATCGCGACCGCGGCCTGAGTCGCCAGACCGCCGCCGCCGCCAGCCGGCCTGGGGATCAGCAGGCCCAACATCCCGTGCTCGCCACCCGCACGCACCAGATCCCAGTCAAACCAGCCCGGGTCTTCGCCGGTGCGCCGGTCGATCTCAAGCGCGCGCGGGCGCACGTGCTCCTCGGCGAAGCGCCGGGCGCGTGCCCGAAGCCGCTCGAGCTCGCGCACATCCAGGCCACCGTTCCGGGCGAGGCGGGGGAACTGTTCGCTCAACGAACGCTCCTGTGTGATGGATGTCATCGTCCGGCCCGCCTATGCCGACTGTGCCGCGGCGTCGACGGTCGTCTCGGCGGTGGTCTGGGCGAGCACTGCCAGCGAAAGATGCTCGGGCCCATAGAGGATCCCCTCGAAGCGAGCCATGTACTGGTACTGGAGCGGACGGCTCCAGGCGATCAAGCCTGCCAGCTCGCGCGCGATCGGGTGACGCTCGCCCAGCTCAAGCGACGCCACACCGGGCCGCAGGCTGACGCCCATCTCGATCGCGTTGATCTTGAACTCCGAGCCCTGCGGCTGGCGGTCCATCCACAGGTGGCTGAACAGCTGGAGCTCCTGCGAGCGCGGCGTGGCGATTCGCTCGCCGGAGAGCGTGAGGATGTGCTCGGCGCCCTCGCTCAGACGGCAGACGCGCTGGGTCGCGGTTTCCTCGAAGTCGATTCCGGCGATGAACTTGGGGTAGTTGTAGAAGTCCACGCCGCCCGCACGCGCGATCTCGGTCGTCACCGGCAGGTGGTGCACCCAGGCGTGCAGCTGACGTCTGCGCAGGCTCGACATCAGAGCCAGACCGGGCAGGTTCGGCAGGAACCACGGCTCGTTCAGCACCACCGAGATCGCCAGCTCGTTGTAGGGCCCGATGTCGGTGTCGCGGTACTCAAAGCACGTGATCGCGAGCGCGCCGAGGCCCGGCGCCAACCGGGCCGGGGAGAAGCGCGGGTCGGGCATCAGGCGGCGCAGCGCTCCCAGGCGAGCCGCGAACACGGCCTGCGTGGCGGTGCCGTCGTAGTAGAAGATCGGCACCTTCGCCGGCTGGCCTGCAATCGTCACCTCGGACTGGGTGATGCCGTCAAAGAACGGTGAGTGTCTCATCGCGACCTCTTTCGAGTAGGCGGAAACCAAGGAGCACAGTTATGGGCTACTACCATGGGCTACTACCGGTAACCTACCAGAAGTAGCCTACTCCTGGTAGGGTGAGGTTTGTGGGAACCTCCACCGACATGCTCGTGAAGGGCCACCGCTCCGGCCGGGTGCCCCGCGCTGTCCGCGCCGAGCAGCTGCTCGATGTGGCGGATGAGCTCTTCGCCGAGCGCGGTTTCCATGGCGCCTCGATGGACGAGCTTGCAAAGCGCGCCGGCGTGTCAAAGCCCGTGATCTACGACCACTTCAGCTCCAAGGAGCAGCTCTTCGCGACGTGCGTTCGTCGCACCGGAGAGGCCCTCGCCGAGCAGGTGGCGACCGCGGTGCGCAAGGAGTCCGACCCGCGAGCGCGCCTGCGGGCAGGGTCGATTGCGTACTTCCGGTTCCTGGAGCAGCAGCTCCAGGCCTGGGCCGTGCTGTTCGCCGAGGAGGAGGCACGGGACGCCCGGTTCGCCGCCGAGGCCTCGCGGATCAGGCGTCGGCAGTCGGACCTCATGATCAGCCTCATGGCCGAGACCTCCGGGACGGCGCCGGGCCACCAGGGCCGGGCCAGGCTCGAAGCGATGACGCTCGCCATCGCCGGCGCCTACGAGTCGCTGTCCCTGTGGTGGCGCGAGCATCCCGAAGTCCCCCCCGAGGAACTGGCGGATTGGCTCCTCGACTTGATCTGGCCCGGACTGGAGCAGCTCACCGCGCAGCTCGCCGCCTCACCCTGACGCCGCCCGCGACGTGACCGTCGTCCTCGACGCGAGAGGAAGCCGTGGTCCGGATCGCGATCACCAACACCCGACGGCCTTGAGCTGTCCGGGGCTCACCCTTCCTCCCCGAGATCGAAGAAACTGGCGACGAGACGGCAAGCGCATGACAGGCGGCGGATCGGTCACCGACGCGCCATCTCGGTTAGGACGGTCGCTGAAGCCATCGGTCATCCGACCCGCTCCAGCAAGCCGATGCCGAGCGGCCCGAGCACGTCGTCGAACGGGACGACCCGGTCCAGCTCGCGCGTGGCGCCGTCGAGCGAGCTCCGCCATTCGCCGCACGCTTCTTCCGGCAGCACCAGCGAAGGCACGCCCCCCTCGACCAGTCTCACCACGACGAGCACCTCGGCGTTGCCACGCAGAAACGCGCATACCGTCGGGCCTGCGGGGAGCGGCACGTATGCACCTTCGAACGGGTGGGGGCGGCGGGCGCGCAGCGCGAGCGCGTCGACGATCAGCGCCAGCTTCGGGTCGACGTCGGCGCCGGCTCGCAGGCGGGTAAGCTGATCGCGCCGCCGCTGCCAGTCGATCGCGCCGCGGTTGTCGGGGTCGACGAGCGTCAGCTGCTCCAGCTCGTCGCCCTGGTAGATGTCAGGGACGCCCGGGCAGGTCAGCTTCAGCAACAACCCGCCGAGCGCCGCGCGCCGGCCCGCGGCGGCCACCTCGGCGGCGAACGGCTCGAAGTCCTCAAGGAACGGGCGGTGCTCAAGCAGGCGCCAGCAGAAGCGCTCGACGCCTCGCTCCCAGCCGGAGTCGGGCGCTACCCAGTTCGTGTGCCGCTTCGCCTCGCGGAGCGCCTTGCGCATGTGGTCGCTGAGGCGCTCGACGGAGATCGGCCAGGTCCCGACAAGCGTCTGGTAGATCCAGTACTCCTCATTCGGGTCGGGCGCACCGCCGTCGCGCAGCGGCGTGTTCAGCTCGCGCCAGCGCAGCACGTGCTCGCGCCAGCGCGCGGCCATGCCGGCCAGCGCGCCGATCCGCGCACGTACGTCAGCGCTGCGCTTCGTGTCGTGCGTGGAGGTCGCGAGCAGGCCGCGGGGGAAGCGCCGGGCGCGCTCGACGTTGCGCGCGTGAAAGCACTCCACGCCGAGCCCGAAGCGGCCCGGGTCGCCTCCGACCTCGTTGAGCGCGAGCAGGCGCGTGTAGCGATAGAACGCCGTGTCCTCGACGCCCTTCGCGGTGATCGCGGGGGAGGTCTGCTGGAAGCGCACGACGAACTCGGGCGCCACCGGCTCCTCGAGTTGCAGCGCGGCCGCGAGCGGCGGTGGCATCTGCGCGTGCTCGATTGCACCGCGATCGTCGGCCTCGAGGTCCCCGCGCAGCGGATCGACGTAGGTTCGGTAGACCGGGAGTTTCGCGAGCGCCTCCGGGATGCCAGGCAGCTCGGCGAGGCGACGCAGCCGCTCGACCTCGGGTGTGAACGTCGTGCGCGCCTGCTCCAGCTTGGCTTCGAGCGCGAGCTCCCAGAACTGGCGCCGCTCACCACTCAGCTCCGTCATGAGGTCCGAGAGCACCCGCTCGCCGCTCTGACCGACGAACAGCGCGGTGACGTCGTTCATGAACTCGTAGCCGACGGTGCCCTGCACCGGCCAGTCGCGCAGCCGCTCGTCGACAGCGAGGATCTTCTCCACCCAGACGCGCTCGACACCCGCGTCGCGCAGGCGGCGCAGATAGCCGGCGGGGTCGGCGAGGCCGTCGGGATGGTCGATGCGCAGCCCGTCCACGAGCCCGTCGCGGACCAGCTCGAGCAGCTTCGCGTGCGTGACCTGGAAGACCTCCGCGTCCTCCTGGCGAACGCCCGCCATGCCGTCGATGTCGAAGAAGCGCCGGTGGCGGCCGGTGCACTCGTCGATGTCGAAGAAATGCCTACGCAGCTCCGGGTCGGCCCAGAAGCGGTTCTCCTCGCACGCGGCCATGTGGTTCGGTACGGCGTCGATGACCAGCCCGAGTCCCTTCGCCGCCAGCTCGCGCAGCGCACGCTCGCCGCCGAGCCGCTCCGAGACGCGCGTCGGGTCCGTGACGTCATAGCCGTGCGTGCTGCCCTCGCGCGCGGTCATCACAGGGGACAGGTATAGGTGGCTGATCCCGAGGTCCCGGAGGTAGGGCACGAGCGCGCCCGCCGCCCGGAAGTCGAGCTCCTCGCCCAGCTGCAGTCGGTAGGTGGCTCGCAGTGCCCTCACGCGCGACGCAGCACGATTAGCGAGCGTGCGGGCGCGCGCAGCTCGCCGCCCGCCGCCGCGCTGAACGCGCCCGGCTCGAGGTCTGGCTCCACGGTCGAGACCTCAAGCTCCCAGCGCTCGCCAAACCGCCGCGCCGGGAGCGTGAACGACGCGTCCTCGGCAGCTGCGTTGAACAACAGCAGGAACGAGTCGTCGCGGATCGCCTCGCCGCGCGCGCCGCGGTAGGGGAACGCCTCGCCGTTGAGGAACATCCCGATCGTGCGAAGCTCGGCGGCGCCCCAGTCGCGCTGGGTCACGCGCCGTCCGTCGAGACGGAACCACCACGCGTCCGGCAGCCCCCCGTCGCCCGCCTGCCCGGCGAAGAAGCGCTGGCTGCGGAAGATCGGGTGGTCGCGGCGCAGCCGGATCATGCGCTTGACGAACGCCAGTAGCTCCTCGCGCGGCTGATCGAGCTGCCAGTCGTACCACGACAGCTCGTTGTCCTGGCACCACGCGTTGTTGTTGCCACGCTGCGTGCGCCCGAGCTCGTCGCCGCCGAGCAGCATCGGGACGCCGAGCGAGAGCATCAGGGTGGCGATGAAGTTGCGCTGCTGGCGGGCGCGCAACGCGACGATATCGGGGTCATCGGTCGGGCCCTCGACGCCGCAGTTCCACGAGCGATTGTCGTCAGTCCCATCGCGGCCCTCCTCGCCGTTGGCGTGGTTGTGCTTGGTCTCGTAGGAGACGAGGTCGGCGAGCGTGAACCCGTCGTGGGCCGTGATGAAGTTGATCGAGGCGAACGGGTCGCGCCCGTGCCACTGGTAGAGGTCGCTCGAGCCCATGAAGCGCGAGGCGAACTGCGCGACGCTCGCCGCGCCGCGCCAGAAGTCCCGCATCACGTCGCGATAGGGGCCATTCCACTCCGACCACAAGACCGGGAAGTTGCCGACCTGGTAGCCGCCCGGCCCGACGTCCCACGGCTCGGCGATCAGCTTCACCTGCGAGAGCACCGGATCCTGATGGATGATGTCGAAGAAGGACGAGAGCCGGTCGACATCGTAGAACTCGCGTGCAAGCGCGCTCGCGAGGTCGAAGCGGAAGCCGTCGACGTGGCAGTCGACGACCCAGTAGCGCAGCGAGTCCATGATCAGCCGCAGCACGCTCGGATGGCGGGGGTTGAGCGAGTTGCCGGTGCCGGTGAAGTCGACGTAGAAGCGGGGCTCCTCGGGCCCGAGCCGGTAGTAGCTGGGGTTGTCGATGCCCTTGAAGGACAGCATCGGCCCGAGATGGTTCCCCTCCGCGGTGTGGTTGTAGACGACGTCGAGGATCACCTCTATCCCTGCCCGGTGGAGGGCCTTGACCATCCCCTTGAACTCGCGGACCTGCTCGCCGCAGGTGCCCGTCGCCGCGTAGCCGGCGTGCGCGGCGAGGTAGCCGATCGAGCTGTAGCCCCAGTAGTTCGTCAGTCCCCGCTCGTGCAACTCGGGCTCGTCGGCTATCTGGTGGATCGGTAGCAGCTCGACGGCGGTCACGGCGAGCTCGCGCAGGTACTCGATCGACGACTGGGAGGCGAGGGCGGCGTAGGTGCCGCGCAGGTGCTCATCGACGCCTGGGTGGCACACGCTGAAGCCCTTGACGTGCGTCTCGTAGATGATCGTCTCGCTCCACGCCGTGCGCGGGTGCGCGTCGCCCTCCCAGTCGAATGCCTCATCGACGACGACGCACTTGGGGATCGCTTCGGCGTCGTCTTCGTCGTCGGGCTCGAGGTCCGCGCTGTCGGAGCCGGCCTGCAGGTAGGGGAAGACGTTCGCCGCCTCCCAGTCGATCGGGCCCTCGATCGCGTTGGCGTAGGGATCGATCAGCAGCTTGCACGGGTTGAAGCGGCGGCCCTCCAGCGGCTCATACGGTCCGTGCACGCGATACGCGTAGCGCTGGCCGGGGCTGATCCCCGGCACGTAGCAGTGCCAATTGAACGCCCTGCGCTCGACCATCTCTATGCGCGTCTCGCGGTCCTCATCGTCGAACAGGCACAGTTCGACGCGCTCGCCGCCCTCGCTGAAGAGCGAGAAGTTCACGCCGTTGCCGTCCCAGCTCGCACCGAGCGGAAACGGACGTCCGGGCCACACCT
>DAINPC010000025.1:0-3052 GCA_036743695.1 Solirubrobacteraceae bacterium
GCCGACGTCGGCTGGGTCACCGGGCACTCCTACATCGTCTACGGGCCGCTGTGCAACGGCGCCACGTCCGTGATGTGGGAGGGCGCTCCCGACTACCCCCACAAGGGCATCTGGTGGGAGATCGTGGAGCGCTATGGCGTGACCATCCTCTACTGCGCGCCGACAGCGATCCGCGCGTGCATCAAGTGGGGGGCGGAGTGGCCGAACAAGCACAACCTGACCAGCCTGCGACTGCTGGGAACGGTGGGCGAGCCGATCAATCCGAAGGCGTGGCTGTGGTATCACACGGTCATCGGCGGCAGGCGCTGCCCGATCGTGGACACCTGGTGGCAGACGGAGACGGGCGCGATCATGATCACGCCGCTGCCGGGGATCACGTCCACCAAGCCCGGCTCGGCCACGCAGCCGTTCCCGGGCGTATTCGCGGAGGTCCTGGACGAGTCCACGGGCGAGGCGGTGCTGGAAGGGCAGGGCCTGCTGGTGCTCACCCACCCCTGGCCGTCGATGCTGCGCAGCCTCTACAAGGAGGAGGAGCGCTTCATCGAGACCTACTTCAAGCGCTTCGGCCGCGAGACCTACCTGGTCGGCGACGCGGCGCGCCGCGACCGCGACGGCTACTTCTGGGTGATCGGACGGATCGACGACGTGGTCAACGTCTCCGGCCACAGGCTCTCCACCGCGGAGGTCGAGTCGGCGATCATGGCCCACGTGGACGTGGCGGAGGCCGCGGTGATCGGACAGCACGACGAGGACGCGGGGCAGGCGATCGTCGCGTTCGTCACGCTCCAGGGCGACGTCGAGGGCGATCAGGGCACGGAGGACGGAATCCGCGAGACGGTGTCCCGGCGCATCGGCAAGTTCGCCCGCCCCAAGCGCATCATCTGGACGGAGGATCTCCCCAAGACGCGCTCGGGCAAGATCATGCGCCGGCTGCTGCGCGACATCGCCGAGGGCCGCGCGCTCGGGGACGTGACCACGCTGCGCGACCCCGCCGTGATGGAGCAGCTGGAGGACCAGGTCAAGGAGCAGCAGGCCCAGGAGGACTGACCGCGCGTAGGGGAGATCCCCTATGTGCGCTGCGCACGCCGCTGCCATGATTGGGTCATGGCAGCTGCCCAGCCGCCACCCGGGCAGCCCGGGCACACCACGCCGCTGCGCCGGCACCCCGACCGGGGGCTGATCGGCGGCGTCTGCGTCGGTCTGGCCGAGCACTTCCGCGTGGACATCACGCTCACGCGCCTGGTCGTCGCGATCCTGGTGGCCGTCGGGGGCATCGGGGTGGCCGTCTACGCGCTCGCCTGGGCGCTGATCCCCGTGGCGCCCGAGAGCGAGCGCCACGCCCGTCCGCCGGGCGCCCTGCGGCGGGCGCTGCTCGTGCTGGTGGCCGTGACCGGCCTGACCGTGGGCGTGCGCATGTCGGGGCTACGCTTCGGCGAGGCGCTGGTGTGGCCGCTGGTGCTGGGGGCATGCGGCCTGGCGCTCGTCTGGCGCCCGACCGTCGCCGCGGCGGAGGGCTCGGGACCGGGCCGGCGCCTGTCGCTGCGCGGCCTGTCGCGCCGCGCGCGGCGGATCGACGCGCCGCGGCTGGTGATCGGCGCCCTGCTCGTGACCTTTGCCTCCGCCGCGGTGCTGCACACGGTGGGCGTGCTGCACAGCCTCGGCAAGGCGATCGGCGCGGTGGCGCTCATCACCGCGATGCTCAGCCTGCTGTGCGGCCCGTGGGTGGTGCGGCTGGGTCGCAGCCTGGCATCCGAGCGCGCGGCGCGGATCCGCGAGCAGGAGCGCGCGGAGATGGCTGCGCACCTGCACGACTCGGTGCTGCAGACGCTGGCGCTGATCCAGAAGCGCGCGGGCGACCCGCGCGAGGTGGCCGGGCTGGCCCGCCGCCAGGAGCGCGAGTTGCGCAGTTGGCTGCTGGAACGTCCTGCCCGCGCGGGGCAGGACAGCGTCGCGGGCGCGCTCGAGCGCGCGGCGGCGGAGGTCGAGGAGCTGCACCGCGTGCCGATCGAGGTGGTCACCGTCGGCGACGGCCCGCTGAACGGGCGGCTCGAGGCGGTCGTCCAGGCGGCGCGCGAGGCGATGACCAACGCGGCCAAGTTCGCCAGCAGCGAGCGCGTGGACCTGTATGCGGAGGTGGAGCCCGATCGCGTGGAGGTGTTCGTGCGCGACCGTGGCGTGGGTTTCGATCCGCAGGCCATCCCCGCGGACAGGCGCGGCGTGCGCGACTCGATCATCGCGCGCATGGAGCGCCACCACGGCCGGGCAGCCGTGCACAGCAGCCCCGGCGAGGGCACCGAGGTGGAGCTGGTGATGGAGCGGGGCTCGGCGGCGTGAGCGCCCAGCCGCGCGTGGTGATCGTGGACGACCACCGCCTGTTTCGCTCGGGCGTGCGCGCTGAGCTGGGCGGCGAGGTAGCGGTCGTGGGGGACGCCGGCGGGGTCGAGGAGGCGGTCGCGGTGATCGGCGAACAGCGCCCGGACGTGGTCCTGGTGGACGTGCACATGCCCGACGGGGGCGGCGTGGAGTTGATCCGGCGCGTCAGCGCGGCGCAGCCGGAGGTGCGCTTCCTGGCGCTGTCCGTGTCCGACGCGGCGGAGGACGTGATCGCGGTGATCCGGGCGGGTGCGCGCGGATACGTGACCAAGACGATCTCCGGCCGCGAGCTGGCCGAGGGGGTGCGCAGGGTGGCGGGCGGCGACGCGGTCTTCTCGCCGCGCCTGGCGGGCTTCGTGCTGGACGCCTTCGCGGAGGACCGCTCGCAGGCCGGGCACGCCGGGCGCCCGACCGCGGAGGACGATCGGCAGCTCGACCAGCTCACCCCACGCGAGCGCGAGGTGCTGCGCCACATTGCGCGCGGCTACATGTACAAGGAGGTCGCCCAGCGCCTGGGCATCTCGGTCAAGACGGTCGAGGCGCATGTCTCGGCGGTGCTGCGCAAGCTGCAGCTCTCCAGCCGCCACGAGCTGAGCCGCTGGGCTCACCAGCGGCGCCTGGTGAGCCTCGACGGGCCGTGACGCCGGAGGGGCCGTGACGCCGGAGGGGCCGTGACGCC
>DAINPC010000025.1:3152-15548 GCA_036743695.1 Solirubrobacteraceae bacterium
GGGCCGTGACGCCGGAGGGGCCGTGACGCCGGAGGGGCCGTGACGCCCGCGCACGACTCGCCCTAGGGGTGATCCCCGGTTGCGCTGGGAGCGGACAGAGCTCACAGTGCTGGCATGAGCAGCCAACCCTCCGCGGAGCTTGCGATCGAGACCAGTGGACTGACCAAGCGCTTCGGCGAGCGCACCGCGCTCGACGGCGTCGATCTGCGGGTGCCGCGAGGTTGCGCCTTCGGCTTCCTCGGCCCCAACGGCGCCGGCAAGACCACGATGATCCGCACGCTGCTCGGCCTCACCCATGCCAGCGCCGGCACCATGCACCTGCTCGGCCACCCGGTCCCCTCCGAGCGGGGCCAGGCGCTGCAGCGGGTGGGCGCGATCGTCGAGGAGCCCCGCTTCCACATGCATCTCAGCGGCCGTGAGAACCTGGGCGTCGTCGCCGCCGCCCGCGGGCCGCATGCACACGAGCTGATCGGGCCCTCGCTGGCCCGCGTCGGGCTCTCCGAGCGGGCCGAGGAGAAGGTCAAGCGCTACTCGATGGGGATGCGCCAGCGCCTGGGGGTGGCCCGCTGCCTGCTGGCCGACCCCATGCTGTTGATCCTCGACGAGCCGACCAACGGCCTCGATCCCGGCGGAATCCAGGAGTTCCGCGAAATGATCCGCTCGATGGTCGAGCAGGAGGGGAGGACGGTGTTCATCTCCTCGCATCTGCTCGACGAGGTCGAAAAGACCTGCGACGCGGCTGCGATCGTGGACCGCGGCAAGGTTGTGACGCAGGGCGCCATGGCCGAGCTCGCCGCCGGGGGCGAGGAGCGTCACGAGCTGATCCTCGGCGTCGACGACGTCGAGCTGGCGCTGGGGGTGCTCGACGCCAGCGATCTCGTGCTCGAGGCCCGTCGTGCTGATGAGGGGTTGCGGGTCGTGCTCGCGGGTGCTCAGCCGACAGCGGCCGCAGTGAACGCGGAGCTCGTACGGGGCGGCGTTGGCGTCACGCGCCTGGAGCCCGTGCGCCAGAGCCTCGAGCGGCGATTTCTGGAGATCACCTCAAGGCTGGACTCACCCGCCGACGCCCATGAGGTGCTCCGGTGAGCGCGACCATCGCCGCGAACATGATCGGCGCCGACTTCCTCAAGCTGCGCAAGAAGCGCGGCACCCTGATCTGGGCGCTCGTGCTGGCGCTCGCGCCGCTGCTGATCTTCTTCATCGTCAGGGCCGCCCAACACTCCTCGAGCCCGACGGCCAACCCTGCCGCCGGGGGTGTCGGTGGCTACACCGACGCGCTGAGACTGCTGGCGATGTTCTTCGGGCCGCTCGCCGCGATCATGATCGGCACCGACGGCGGCGCCGGAGACATCGCCTCGGGCGTCTTTCGCGATCTCGTCGTCACCGGGCGCTCGCGGCTGGCGCTGTTCGCCGCTCGCGTGCCTGCCGCGCTCGCGCTCTGCTGGCTGGTGGTTGGTGCGGGCTACCTGCTCACGATCCTCGGCACCTACCTCTTCGCCTCCGGCACGCCCACCCCGGACGGAGCGCTGCTGGCCAACGGCCTCGGGTTCGCGCTCCTCTCAACCGGCGTCGTGTGCGCGGTGGCCGTCGGCTTCGCGTCGCTGACCGCATCGCGGCCGGCCGCGCTCACCGTGCTCATCGGCTGGCATCTGGTTGCCAGCCCGATCCTCGCGAGCATCAGCTCCCTGGGCAGCACGCGCAAGATCGTCCTCAGCCAGGCCGTGGCGCACTTCAGCCCGGTGAGCCTCGGCGACCGCGGTCCGCGCGGCGTGACCGTGGCCATGGGCGGCGGAACGGCGCTGGTGGTGCTCGCCCTCTGGCTGGCCGCGCTTCTCGCGCTGGGCGCATGGCGTACCCGCACGATGGACGCCTGAGCTCGCCGGCCGAGATGGCGCCGCCGCCCGTGTCCCCGCGGGCGGCGGACGCCTGCTCAGACCTTGCGGTGCTCCGGGACCCAGCAGCCGTCATCGTGGCGCTCGAAGTCCTGGAACAGCCCGGGCGCCTCCGCCTGCATGATCCGCGCGACGGTGTCGAACACGAGGCGCAGCTCCTCCTCGGCGCCCTCCGCGGTACGCATCTCGATCACGTGGCGCAGGGTGCGTGCGTTGGCGGTCCACACGATGTCGGTGCTCAGGCCGATCGGGGCCAGGCGGCGCAGCGCGGATGTGACCTCCTTCTTGACGTGGAAGGGCACGCCCTCCTCGTCGATCCCCAGCTCCTTGGCCGCGCTCACCTGGAACTCCTCGAGCTGCTCCACGATCGAGAGCACCTGCTCGCGCACCGGCTCGAGCGCCGGCGGGACGCGAAAGCCGATGTCGGTCAGGCGCACGTATCGCAGGCTCTCCTGGCTGAAGGCCGAGCCGGCGCGATGCCTGACAAGCTCATGCGTAAACACTCTCGAACAATTCCGAATAGCGAAAGAGTAGTTGGCGTGCTCCAGCACGCTGCCGTGGGCGGAGCGCAGGATGTTGGCGAAGTATTCGCGCTGGTCGGTGCGGACCTTGGTCACGTTGGGGTTCAGTCCCGGCTCCCAACTGCGGTAGCACGCGCGCCCCCCGAACTCGACGATCAGCTCGCCCCCGTTGGGCTCGCCGTCGGCCTCCTCCAGCCGCCGCTGCAGCCAGGACTCGCCGCCGACGTCCTGCAGATACCCGCGAAGGCCCTCGACAGCGATCGAGGGACGGGCAATCAGGAAGACCTCGGGGCTCGCCTCGTGCATCGGGCCGACGATGCTACATACAGCGCCGGGCGTTGTCATAGACTGGCTCCCGGTGGACAGGCCCAGCTCCGGGAAGATCGTCGAAGCCCAGGATCTCAGCCGCCGCTACGGCGAAGGCGAGGCGGCGGTGGACGCGCTGGCGGACGTGACGGTGGACTTTCCGGCCGGGCGCTTCGCTGCGATCATGGGCCCCTCGGGATCGGGCAAGTCGACGCTGATGCACATTCTCGCCGGCCTGGACGCCCCCACCTCGGGTACCGTGCGCCTCGCCGGCGTCGAGCTGACGCAGCTGAGCGACCGCGCGCTCACGCAGCTGCGGCGCGAGCGCGTGGGCTTCATCTTCCAGACGTTCAACCTGCTCCCCGTGCTGAACGCCGAGGAGAACATCCTGCTGCCGCTGTCGATCGCCGGGCGCAAGCCCGACCGCGCGTGGTTCGACCGCCTGGTTGACACCGTCGGCATTCGCGACCGCCTGTCCCACCGCCCTGCCGAGATGTCCGGCGGCCAGCAGCAGCGCGTGGCGGTGGCGCGCGCGCTGATCTCGCGCCCGTCGGTCGTGTTCGCCGATGAGCCCTCGGGCAACCTCGACTCCAAGGCGTCCGGCGACGTGCTCGACCTGCTGCGCCACGCCGTCGATGACTTCAGCCAGACCGTGGTGATGGTCACCCACGACGTCCATGCTGCCTCCTATGCGGATCGGCTGCTGCTCCTCGCCGACGGGCGCATCGTGCACGATGGCGACGCGGGCACCGCCGAGCAGACGCTGGACCTGATGAAGTCCGTGGGCTGATGGTCGCGCTGGTGCTGAGAGGGTTCATGCAGCGCAAGCTGCGGGTGCTGCTGACCGGCATCGCGATCGCGCTGGGCGTGGCGCTGATGGCGGGCACCTATGTGCTCACCGACACGATCAACCGGTCCTTCGCGGGGATCTTCCAGACGGCCAACCGCGGCCACGACGTGGTCATCACGCCGACCCAGGCGCTCGGGCGCCGGGTGATCGTACAGACCTCGCCGATCACCGACGCGGTGCTCGCGCAGGTGCGAGCGACGAGCGGCGTGGCCGAAGCGGCGGGCTCGATCTTCGCGGTGGCGACGTTCCTGGACGTTCACGGCAAACGGCTGACCACCGGCGGCGCGCCCGCGTTCGTCGCCTCCGAGACGCCCAAGCGCTTCAACTCCTTCGCGGCGGTCCGCGGGCGCTTCCCGCAGAGCGCCGGCGAGGTCGCGATCGACCAAGCAACCGCCGAACGCGCGAACCTGAAGGTCGGCGAGCAGATGCTCGTGGCGGGCTCCGCCCCGGCCAGGCGCTACACGATCGTCGGCATCACCAAGTTCGGCGGCGGCCAGTCCTTCGGGGGCGCGGGCGCCGCGATCCTCACGCTCCCCGAGGCCCAGCGGGTGGTGGGGGAGCAGGGCCGCTTCGACCAGCTCGACGTCGCCGCGAAGCCGGGCGTCACGCCGAGCGAACTGCGCGATCGGCTGCGCGCGGTCCTGCCCAGTACCGTCGCTGTGCGCACCGGAACCGAACAGGCCAGCAAGGAGACCTCCGACCTGGAAAGCAACCTGAGCTTCCTGCGCACGTTCCTGCTGGTGTTCGCCTACGTCTCGCTCCTCGTCGGCGCGTTCATCATCTTCAACACCTTCTCGATCACCGTCGCGCAGCGCACTCGGGAGTTCGGCCTGCTGCGCACGCTCGGCGGCTCGCGCGCGCAGATCATGCGCTCGGTCGTCTACGAAGGACTGCTGCTGGGCGTCGCCGGGGCGGTCCTGGGGCTGCTCGGCGGTATCGCCCTGGCGCCGGGCCTCGACCAGTTGTTCAAGTCCTTCGGGGCGGATCTGCCCAGCAACGGCACCGTGCTCGAGACGCGCACGATCGTCGTCTCGCTGGCGGTGGGCATCAGCGTGACCGTGCTCGCCGGGCTCGCGCCCGCGGTGCGCGCCACGCGCGTGCCGCCGCTGGCTGCGATGCGCGAGGGCGTTGAGATCCCGCGTCGCCGGCGCCTGTTCCGTCGCCGCTACCTCGTGATCCGGCCGCTCGCCCGGGGGATCGGCTCGCTGCTGAGCTGGCGCGGGATCACTGCGCGCCTTGCCCGCGAGAACTCGATTCGCCAGCCCGGCCGGACGCTGACCACGGCCGCGGCGCTTGCGGTCGGACTCGCGCTGGTCACGCTCGTGGCGGTCCTCGCCGCCGGGACCAAGGCCACGATCGACCGGGCGGTGAGCCGCTCGTTCGCCGGGGACCTGATCGTCGAGAGCTCGCAGGCGAGCAACGAAGCGGCGATCCCGGCGCTGGTGGCGCCTGCGCTGCGCCGAGTGCCCGGCGTGGCGACGGTGACGCCGATCGCATTCACCGCCGGGCGGCTGCACGGGAGCACGAGCAACGCAACGATCACCGCGATCGAGCCGGAAACGTTCGAGCGCGTCTATCGGGTCGAATGGAAGCAAGGCTCCAATGCCACGCTGCTGACGCTCGGCAACGACGGCGCGATCCTCACCAAGAGCTACGCGAGCGCCCACCATCTGAGGGTCGGACAGACCGTGTCGGTGCTCACGCCCACCGACCGGCGGGTCTCGCTCAAGGTCCTCGGCATCGCCTCTGACAATGCACGCCTGCTCGGCAACCTCACGATCTCCCTCGCGCTCGCGCGCAGCGCCTTCGGGCAGCGCGAAGACGCGCTGGACTTCGTCTCCTACGCCAAGGGGGCGCGCAACGCTCAGGTGCAGCCGGCCGTCAACCGGCTGCTTGCGAGCCAGTTCCCCCAGGTGCGCTCGCGTACGGCGGCGCAGTTCAAGCAGGATCAGGCCAACCAGATAAACGCGCTGCTCGCCCTCATCTATGTGCTGCTTGCGCTGTCGGTGATCGTCTCGCTGTTCGGGATAGTCAACACGCTGGTGCTCTCGATCTACGAGCGCACGCGCGAGCTAGGGATGATGCGCGCGATCGGCACCTCCCGCCGCCAGGTGCGCCAGATGATCCGCTACGAGTCGCTCATCACGGCCCTGATCGGAGGCGTGTTCGGCCTGGTGATCGGGGTCCTCGCGGCGGTTCTCATCACCAACCTGACGCTCTCGGGCTCGGGCTACGTGCAGGCCTTCCCGATCGGCACGCTGTTCATCCTGCTCGTCGTGGCCGCCCTCGCCGGCCTGCTCGCCGCCCAGCTCCCGGCGCGAAGGGCGGCGCGGCTGGACATGCTCCAGGCGCTCGCCAGCGAGTAGTTCGCGCGTACGCCCGGGGGGCGGGGGGAGCGGCAGCTAAGCTGCCGAGACCGATGGCCCGAGCCGCCACCTCCGAGCTGAGCGACCCCGAGCTCCAGGCCACGGCCTGGGACCTCGAGCCGCTGGTCGAAGGCGAGGGCAAGGACGGCGTGGAGAGCCGTCTGGCCGAGGCGCTCACGCGCGCGCAGGCGTTCTCCCGGCGCCACGCCGGCAAGCTCGCTGAGCTGGACGGCTCCGGCCTGCGCGAGGCGATGAGCGAGCTGGGGGTCATCCACGAGCTGGTCGGTCGCGCCGGCTACTACGCCGCCCTGCGCTTCTCCGCTGACACCGCCGACCCCGCCGTCGGGGCGCTGCTCCAGCGCGTCCAGGAGCAGGAGACGGCGATCCAGACCACGCTGCTGTTCTTCGAGCTGGAGTGGGCGGCGCTGTCGGAGGAGCGCGCCGAGGAGCTGCTGGCGAGCGACGGCCTGGACTTCTGCAGCCATCACCTGCGCAACGTGCGCCGCTATCGCGAGCACCTGCTCTCGGAGGCCGAGGAGAAGATCCTGGCGGAGAAGTCACTGACCGGCGCGGGCGCCTGGACGCGGCTGTTCGAGGAGCTGACCGCGGCGATCGAGGTGCAGCTGGGTGCCGATGAGGGTGGGACGGTCGCGCTCGACGTGGCGCTCAGCCGCCTGTCGCTGGCCGACCGCGAGGCCCGGCGCACGATCGCCGAGGCGGTCACCGCCTCGCTGGCTCCGGGGCTGCGCACGCGCGCCTTCCTGTTCAACACGCTGCTGGCGGACAAGGCCACGGATGATCGCCTGCGCGGCTATCCGCACTGGCTGGCCGCGCGCAACCTGGCCAACGAGGCCAGCGACGAGTCGGTGCGGGCTCTGATCGAGGCGGTGCGCGGGCGTTATGAGATTGCGCGCCGGTGGTATCGGCTGAAGGCGAAGCTGCTCGGCGTGGAGCGCCTGGCCGACTACGATCGCATGGCAGCCGTGACCGAGGACGAGATGGCCTTCCCGTTCGCCCAGGCGCGCGAGGTGGTGCTCGACTGCTACTCCTCCTTCTCCCCCGAGCTGGGGGCGCTGGCCAAACGCTTCTTCGATGAGCGCACGATCGACGCGCCCGTGCGTCCGGCCAAGCGCGGCGGCGCCTTCTGCGCCTCGGCGGTGCCGTCGGTGTTTCCCTACGTGCTGCTCAACTACACCTCCCGTCGTCGCGACGTGCTGACCCTGGCCCACGAGCTCGGGCATGGCGTGCACTTCGCGCTGGCGGCGCGCCAGGGGATCTTCCACCAGCACACGCCGCTGACGCTGGCCGAGACCGCGTCGGTGTTCGGCGAGACGATCGTGTTCGGGCGCCTGCTCGAGGAGGACTCCTCGCCGGCCTCGCGCCTGGCGCTGCTGGCGGAGAACCTCGAGGACACGATCGCCACGGTCTTCCGCCAGGTGGCGATGAACAGCTTCGAGCACCTCGTCCACACGGCCAGGCGCGAGGAGGGCGAGCTGTCGGTGGAGCGCTTCGGGGAGCTGTGGGCGCAGAGCCAGAACGAGTTCTTCGGCGACTCGGTGGAGCTGACCGACGGCTACCGCAGCTGGTGGTCCTACATCCCGCACTTCATCGGCAGCCCCGGCTACGTCTACGCCTATGCCTATGGGCAGCTGCTGGCGCTGTCGGTCTACCAGCGCTACGAGCAGACCGGCCCGGAGCTGGTGCCGCGCTACATGGAGCTGCTCGCCGCGGGCGGCTCGCGCAGCCCCGAGGAGCTCGGCGCGATCGTCGGCGTAGATCTCGCCGACCCCGGCTTCTGGTCGGTCGGCCTGGACCTCGTCGAGCGCCAGCTCGAGGACGCCGAAGCGGCCGCCGAGGCCTCCGGGCAGCTCTAGCGGAACGGTAGGCTGCGGCTCTGATGCGGATGAGGGCCGGCGCAGACGACCTGCTCGAGCGAGTCGCCATTCGCATGAACCTCGTGCCGCTGCCGGCCGGCTACGCGCTGTACGGGATGACCGCCGGGCGGGTCATTGGCGCGGCCCAGCGTCTGGGCGTGTTCGCGGCGCTGCTCGAGGGCCCGGCGAGCACCGGGCGCCTGGCGGAGGCGCTCGAGCTGCAGCTCGCCGGTACGCGGCTGCTGTGCGAGAACCTCGCGGGCCTCGGCGTGCTCGAGCAGGACGGACACACCTTCTCGCTGGCCAAGCGGGCGCGCAAGTGGCTGGACCCCGCGTCGGAGACCTACATCGGCACCTGGCTCGAGCACAGCGTCACCTACTGGGAGTGGTACGGCGACATCGAGCGGGTCGTGCGCGACGGCGGCAGCTTCGAGATCCATCGCGAGCCGGCCGAGGATGAGGAGTACTGGCGCGTCTACATCACCGGCCAGTACGAGCTCGCGCGCCTCTCGGCAGCTGAAGTCGCCAAGGCGCTGGGCCTCGGCGAGCGGCCCAGCGCGCTGCTGGACGTGGCCGGCGCCCACGGCTGGTTCTCGGCCGAGCTGTGCAGGCGCCACCCGACGCTGAAGGCCACCGTCGTCGATCTCCCCGGCAGCGCCCGCGTCGGGCGGGAGATCATCGCCAGGGCCGGTATGAGCGACCGCGTGGTCCACCGCGAGGGCGACATGTTCGAGGTCGACCTCGGCGGCCCCTACGACGGCGCGCTCGTCTTCGACATCGTCCACCATCTCTCCGGCGAGCAGATCGTCACGCTGTTGCGCCGCGTGCGCGAGACGCTCAGGCCCGGCGGGACGCTGGCGGTCCTCGACATGTTCCGCTCCGACGCGCGGCGCCAGCGCGCCTCGGCCGCTGCGCTCGGGATGCTCTTCCACCTGACCTCCGGCGCCGACCTGCACAGCCCGGCCGAGCTCGCCGGCTACGTGCGCCAGGCCGGTTTCAGCGCACCCAAGCGCGTCAAGATCCGCCGCATCCCCGATCAGGACCTGTTCCAGGCAACGGCCATCTGATCGCCCGGCGGCGGGGTCCCGTGGCCGGTGGCTATTTGCCCCGCTGGCGCTTGGGTCTCTTTTGAACGACGCGCAGATGGAGGGTGCGCCTGATGGCGTGACCGCCGGCGGGCTGGACGGTGATCAGGACGGTCAACGTGAGGGAGTAGCTCGCCCGGCGCGAGCGGCCGGCGGCATCGAGATACGCGCAAACCGCGTAGTTCGCGTGGCTAGACGTGCGGCATGCGGCCGATCAACTCGGGAACGTCGCGGATCGAGTCGACGATCGCCGTCGGCGTGACACGCGAGGAGAGCGCGTCCGCCCGATACTTGCCGGTGCGCACGAGCACCCCCGGCAGTCCCGCCGCCATCGCTCCGCCGACGTCGGCCTCGACGTCGTCGCCGATCATGATCGCCCGCTCGACCCCAAGGTCGGCGACGGCGGCGTCGAAGAATGCCCGCGCCGGCTTGCCGACGACGGTGGCCTCGCGGCCGCTGGCGTACTCCAGCGCCGCGGAATAGGCGCCCACGTCGAGCGCCAGGCCGTCGGCACGGCGCCAGTAGCGGTTGTGCTGCAGCGCCACGAGGTCGGCCCCGTCCATCATCGCCCGGAACGCCCCGTTCAGGACCTGCGCGGTGAACCCGTCCCCGAGGTCGCCAAGGACGATTGCGTCGGTGTCGGACCCGAGGGCCACGGGGGCCAGCGCGGCGAGGTCCTCGCGCAGCCCCTCGCTGACGAGCGCCGCAACCGACCGATACCCCTGCTGGCGGCAGTGGCGGACCGCCATCGCGGCGGGGGTGAGCACCTCCTCGAGTGTCACCTCGAACCCCAACTCGAGCAGGTGCTCGAGGACCTCTCGCCGCGAACGCGACGTGGTGTTGGTCAGGAGCCGCACCCCGGCACTCAGCTCACGCAACGCAGGCAGCGCATCGTGCGCTCCCTCGATCGGCTCCTCGCCAACGTAGAGCACGCCGTCGATGTCGAGCAGCACTCCGAACGGGCGGGCCGCAGCAACGGGCATGATCAAACTGTAGAGCGCCTAGAACAGCCCGGTGAGCGCCGCGCCAGCCCCGTGCACCAGGTCGAACAGCGGCTGGGGGATGATGCCGAAGAAGATCGTCGCCGCGCCGGCCAGCAGCGCGACGAGCGCGACCTCCGGCTGAAGGCCCGTCGTCGGCTCGCCCTGGCCGTCGCCCGCCGCGGCGGCGGGCCCGCCCATCCCGGCGGCGAGCGCGGGCTCGCCGCCGAGCTCGGGAGATCCGCCGGCCAGCGCCGGCTGCCCTCCGAGCATCGGTGCCGGGGCCTGCGGCTCGGCCGCGGGCGCCTCCCGCATCCACATGGCGGCGATCACCGGCAGGTAGTAGCCGAGGGAGATCATCGAGCCGACGACGATCGCGACGCCGAGCCATGTGTAGCCGGCCGAGACGCTCGCGTCGATCAGGTAGAACTTGCCGACGAAGCCGGCCGTCGCGGGAATGCCCGCCAGGCCGAGCATCGAGATGGTCATCGGCCAGGCCAGCAGCGGGCGCTTGCGTCCGAGCCCGGCGAGCGCCTGGATCGAGTCGCCCTCCCCGCTATCGCGCTCGCGCACGACGATCACGGCGAAGGCGGCCATGTTCATGAACAGGTACACCGCCAGGTAGAAGACCGTGGCCTGGACGCCCAGGCGGGTGGCGACGACGACCCCGGCGAGCATGTAGCCGGCCTGGGCCACGGAGGAGTAGGCGAGCATCCTCTTCAGCGAGGACTGTCCGAGCGCGCCCACGTTGCCCACGAGGATGGTGATCGTCGCCAGCACCGCCAGCGCCGGACCCCAGCTGGCCTGGGCTTCGATCAGGGCGACATCGAAGAAGCGCAGGAACACGCCCAGCGCGGCGACCTTGGTGGCGACGGCCATGAACGCCGTCACCGGCGTGGGGGCGCCCTCGTAGACGTCGGGCGTCCACTGGTGGAAGGGCGCAACGGAGGACTTGAAGCACAGGCCCGCCACGCACAGCGCGATCCCGGTCAGCATCAGCGGATCGGTGGCCAGGCTTCCGCCGGACAGCGACCGCGCGATCGCGCCGAAGTCCGTGGCGCCGGTCGCGCCGTAGATCATGGCCAGGCCGTACAGCAGCGTGGCCGAGCCGACGGAGCCGACGATCAGGTACTTCAGTCCCGACTCCAGCGAGCGCTCGCGCCGCAGTTCGGTCGCGCACAGCACGTACAGCGGGATCGACAGCAGCTCGAGGCCGACGAACAGCGCGACCGTGTTCTGTGCCGAGGCGAGCAGCGACATCCCCGCGATCGAGGTCAACAGCAGCGCGTGGAACTCGCCGTGCGCGGCTTCGCGGGCGGCGAGCGAGCGCCACGCCAGCAGCACCGTGCAGGCGCCGCCCGCCATCAGGATCAGGTTCAACGCCAGCGCCAGGTCGTCGATCCGCAGCGCGCCCGCCACGATCGACTTCTCCGCGCCCCACTGCCAGATCGTCAGCCCGAGCGCTGTGGCCAGGACCGCGAGGCTCAGCGCCGGCACCGCCTGAGCGCGCACCCAGCGGGAGCCGAGCAGCCCCGCGAGCAGCACCAGCACCGCGCCGGCGAGCAGCGCGATCAGCGGCGAGAGTCCCGCGAAGTCGACGTGCGGGCCTCTCAGGTGGGTGCTCGCGAGGATTGGTATCGGCAGTGCGCTCATTTCCCGACGGACCCTTCGGAGCCGCCGTCGGCGACGATGCGCCCACCTCCCGGAAGGTTGCCCGCGAGCGCCCGCGTATCGGCTTCTGCCTGCTCGGCCGGGGCCACCGCCGCCTTGACCGCCACTTCGCTGCGGTGCAGCGCCAGCTGCGGGTAGAGCCCGAGGAACACGATCACGGCGATCAGCGGCGCGAGCACGACGCCGTCCAGCAGGCCGATCTCACGCGAGGCCACGGACGGACCGACGCGGTTGTGCATGGCGCGGATGAACAGGCGCAGCGCGTACACGCTGGCGAGCACCACGCCGCTGAAGGCGACGATGGCTATCACGAGCTTGGCTTTGAAGACGCCCAGCAGGATCAGGAACTCGCCCACGAAGTTCGACGAGCCGGGGATGGCCAGCGTGGCGAGGGCGACCACCAGGAAGATCGATGTGAGCACGGGCGCGCGGAAGGCGATCCCGCCCATCTCGCGCACGTCCTCCGAACCGCCCGCGCGCTGTGCGAGCAGGGTGACGATGAACAGCAGCGGCGCCACCACCAGCCCGTGGTTGACCATCTGCAGCAACGCGCCCTGGGCGCCCTGCGGGTTCAGCGAGAAGATGCCGAGCGTGATGAACCCCAGCTGGGCCACCGAGGAATACCCTGCGATCAGGCGCGCGTCCGTCTGGCTGAACGCCTGCGCGGAGCCGTAGACGATCGAGGCCAGCGCGATCAGCAGCATCAACGTCTGGAAGTGGACGGCCGCCCGTGGGAACAGCGGCAGCACGATCGCCAGGAAGCCGTATGCCCCGACCTTGGAGAGCACGCCGGAGAAGACCATCAGCACCTCGATGGGCATCGCGCGGTAGCCGTCGGGCATCCAGCCGTG
>DAINPC010000026.1:0-15504 GCA_036743695.1 Solirubrobacteraceae bacterium
CTGCGAATCGCCGTCCTCGACCGCGACAGCGGCTTCATCCAGGTGCTCACAAAGCGCCTGGACCGTCTCGGCTGGGAGCATCGCGTGCTCGCCAGCCCCGTTCCGCCGGACGCCGTCGTGTCGATGCGCCTGAGCGCGCTGGTCGTGGACCTGGCCGTCCTCGGCCCGCAGGCGTGGGGGTGGCTGGAGCGACTCTGCGAGGCGCTGCCGGAGCTCGGGATCGTCGTCTGCACGGGTCCCTCCACGGTCGCCCAGCGCGTCCGCGGGCTGCGGCTCGGGGCCGATGACTGGATCACCAAGCCCTGCCACCCCGAGGAAGTCATCGCCCGCGTGCAGAGCGTCGTGCGCCGCCGCCGGCGCAGCACCAGCAGGACGGAGACCAAGGCGGTCAACGCCGGCGAGGTGGAGATCCGTCCCGACCGCTTCCAGGCATACGTGGACGGCCAGAGCATCGACCTCACCCGGCGTGAGTTCGAGCTGGTCGAGCTGCTCGCCTACGCCGAGGGCCGTGTGCTCGAGCGCGAGGAGATCTACTCGCGACTGTGGGGCTACACGATGGTGCGCGGCGACCGCTCGGTTGACGTGTTCGTGCGCAAGCTCCGCCAGAAGCTCGAGAAGACCTCGCCCGGGTGGCGCTACATCCACACCCACTTCGGCATCGGCTACCGTTTCGCGGCCGAATCGCTCGAGGTCGTCGATCCCGACGACGTGCCCTCATCGCTCCCCGCCGAGTGGGGATCACACGCCCCGGACGGTCATCTCGGCGATCAGGGCGAGCTCGCGGGACCGCATGAGGACGAGCAGCTCAGCGCCCACCGCCTCTAGGCGAAGCACCGCAAGGCCGCCCTTCTTGACGTCCGCCCGTCCCCCGGTCAGCTCGCCGACGACGCGCGAGAGGTCGGGCTCGTGCCCGACGAGCAGCAGACGGCCGTCGGCGCCCACGCCGGCCATCGCCTCGAGCGCCTGCGCCCCGTCGAAGCCCCCCGCCAGCGGAGCGTGCATGGCGAGTCGCCCGCGCTGCTGCGCCGTCCAGCCCTCGGCGGCCAGCTGCGCGGTTTCGCGCGCCCGCGCCTTGGGGCTGAACAGCACCGCCTCGAAGTCCGCCCCGAGCCGCGCCAGAGCGATGCCCGCGGCGCGCGCCTGCAGCTGTCCATGCTCGGTCAGCCTGCGCTCGGAGTCCTGGCTGGCGCCATGCGCGCCGGCTCCCAGCCGCTCTGCCTCTGCGTGACGAAGTAGCCAGAGCTGACGAGCCATCCCGATCGACCCCCAGCCTAGCGTGCACAATCCCCCGACCGCGGCGAGCCGTTCAGGAATCGAGGCTCAGGGTGTAGCTTGGGACCCCATGGACAGCGAGCGCGAACAGGAGGGACACGAGCGGCCCCACGGCGGGGCGACGGCGGACGCGGGCGAGGATCCCTCGCTCTACCTCAACCGCGAGCTCTCCTGGCTGGACTTCAACGACCGCGTGCTGCAGCTGGCCGAGGACGAGCGCACGCCGCTGCTGGAGCGGGTCAAGTTCTGCGCCATCTACACCACCAACCTGGACGAGTACTACATGGTCAGGGTGGCCGGCCTGCGCGACCAGATCGACGCCGGTGTGGAGAAGCCCAGCCAGGACGGGCGCATACCGTCTGAGACGATCGCGCTGATCCGCGAGCGCGTGCTGGAGCAGAGCCGGCGGCTGACCGACTGCTTCGAAGCGCGGCTGCGCCCGGCGCTCGCCGGCCACGACATCCGCGTGGTGGGCGTGCAGGACCTCGACGAAGACCGCCGGGCGGAGCTGGCCCGGCACTTCCAGAAGGCGATCTTCCCCGCGCTGACCCCGCTGGCGGTCGCCCCCGGACGCCCCTTTCCCTACATATCGAACGTCTCCATCAGCCTCGCCGTGCTGGTGCGCGACCCGATCACCGACGAGACGGTCTTCGCGCGGGTGAAGGTCCCCACGGAGATCCTGCCGCGCTTCGTCACGCTGCGCCAGCCAGCGCCCGAGCCGGCGCTGCTGGTGCCGCTGGAGGATGTCATCGCCCACCACCTCGACGCCCTGTTCCCGGGGATGGAGATCGCCGACTACGACGTCTTCCGGGTCACGCGGGACGCGGACCTGGAGGTCTCCGACGACGCCGCCGACCTGCTCCAGGCGGTCGAGGACGAGCTGCGCCGCCGCCGCTTCGGCGAGGTCGTGCGCGTGGAGGTCGGCGCCGACTGCTCGGAGAAGCTGCGCGAGGCGCTGGCGGGGCTGCTGGGCGTCGAGGACGACGAGGTCTATCCGGTGGACGGCCTGCTCGACATGGGCGCGCTGTGGCAGATCGTCAAGCTGCCCGGCCACGCGGAGCTGCGCGAAGAGACACTCGTCGGGATCACCCACCCGCGGCTGCTGCGCCACGAGGGCGAGCGCCCGGACGTGCTGGGGGCGATGCGCGAAGGCGACCTGCTGGTCCACCACCCATACGTCTCCTTCTCCACCTCCGTCGAGCGCTTCGTCGAGCAGGCGGTGGCCGACCCGAACGTGCTGGCGATCAAGCAGACGGTCTACCGCACCAGCGACGACTCGCCGCTGGTGCCCGCGCTGATCGACGCCACCGAGCGCGGCAAGCAGGCGGTGGCGCTGGTGGAGCTGCAGGCGCGCTTCGACGAGCGCATGAACATCCACTGGGCCAAGGCGCTGGAGGAGGCGGGCGTGCACGTCGTCTACGGCCAACCGGCGCTGAAGACCCACGCCAAGTGCGTGCTGGTGGTGCGTCGCGAGGGGGACGGCGTGCGCAACTACGTGCACATCGGGACCGGCAACTACCACTCGGCCACCGCTCGGCTCTACACCGACTTCGGGCTGTTCACAACCGACGAGCAGATCGGCGCGGACGTGGCCGACATGTTCAACTACCTGACCGGCTACGGACGCCCGCTTCACTACCGCAAAGTGCTGATGGCTCCCAACCAACTGCGCGACGGCATCATCAAGCAGATCGAGCGGACGGTCGAGGCGCACTCCGAGGGCTCGCCGGCGCGGATCGCCATGAAGATGAACTCGCTCGTGGACGGCCGCTGCATACGTGCCCTGTACGCGGCCTCGCGGGCGGGGGTGCGGGTGGACCTGAACGTCCGCGGCATCTGCTGCCTGCGCCCCGGGGTGCCCGGCCTCTCGGAGAACATCCGGGTCGTCTCGATCGTCGGGCGCCTGCTGGAGCACTCGCGCGTGTATGCCTTTCAACGCGGCGGCGAGCACACCGTCTACATCGCCTCCGCGGACCTGATGCCGCGCAACCTCGACCACCGCGTCGAGCTCGCGGTGCCGATCGAGTCGGAGGAGCTGCGCGGGGAGGTGCTGGACACGCTGGAGCGCGCCTTCGCCGACAACCAGAGCTCGTGGGACCTGGACAGCGGGGGCGCCTGGCAGCGGCGCTCGCCGGGACCGGGCGAGGAGCCGCGCAGCCTACAGCTGGAGCTGGCCGAGCTGTATGCGGCGCGTGCCGGCACCGAGCGGCCCTCCGACGGGGACGAGGCCGCCGCCGCGCTCGGCGCGGGCGGTCACTGAGCGGCGGCTACGGGCAGGGCGTCGAGGACGCCCTTGAGCTCGTCCACCGACTGGTAGTCGAGCCCCAGCAGGTGGTCGTGACGGTGACGCACCACACCCTGCTCGTCGATCACGATCACCGCGCGCTTGACCCCCAGGCGCGGGGAGAACGCGTCGTAGGAGCGGGCCACCTGCTTGTCCACGTCCGCGAGCAACGGGACGTTGAGCGAGTGCTTGGCCGAGAACGCCGCGTGGGAGTCGAGATCCTGAGCGGAGATGCCCACCACGGTCGCGTTCAGCGCCGCGAAGTCCTGGGCGCGGTCACGGTATGAGCAGAACTGTTTGGTGCACACCGGCGCGTTGTCGCCGGGGTAGAAGAGGAGCACCACGCGCTCGCCGCGATGGTCGGAGAGCCGGAACGGGCCCTCGGTGCCAGGGAGCTCGAAGCCCGGGGCCTGCTCGCCGACCTGCGGGGTCTTCGCCATCTCGCTCACGCTCCTGCTCGTGTCAACGGGCCCGCGATGCGGAACCCCGGCGGGAGCATAACGCCGGGCCGGCGCCGGCGCCGGTGGCCGCGTGGCGGGAATACGCTAGAAGACACCGGATGCGCCCCCGCCGCCTCACCTGTCTGAGCCTGACCGCGGCGGCCTGCGCGCTGATGGCCGCCTGCGGCAGCGACGCACCGGCGGATGTCTCCACGCCGACGGCCGACGCGACGGCGATCCCGGCGGCGGCCGCGTCCTCTCTCCGGCTGCTGGACTGGCCGGAGTTCGGGCTCGATCCGCAGCGCAGCGACGTGAGCGCCCGCTCCACGGGCATCACCGCCGCGAACGTCGCGCACCTGCATCGCCGCACGGTGGCCACCCCCGGGACCGTTGACTCCTCGCCCATCTACCTGCACGGCGTGCCCGTTGCGGGCGCCACGCACAACCTGATCGTGGCCACCACCACGTATGGCAGGACCGTCGCCATCGACGCGAACGGCGGCAGGATCCTGTGGACGTTCACGCCGCCCGGCATCGGCCGCTGGGCGGGGAGCGCGCAGATCACCACCGCCAGCCCCGTCGCCGACCCGGACCGCCTGTTCGTCTACGCGGCCTCGCCCGACGGGCTGATCCACAAGCTCTCGCTCGCCGACGGCAGCGAGGACCGCCGGGGGAGCTGGCCGGTGAGCGTCACGCGCGACGCCACCCACGAGAAGCTCGCGGCCGCGCTCAACATCGCCGGTGGGGACCTGTTGGTCGCCACCGGCGGCTACTACGGCGACGCCCCGCCCTACCAGGGGCACGTGGCTGCGATCTCGCGCTCCAGCGGGCGCCTGCGGCGAGTGTTCAACACACTCTGCGCCAACCGCCGCGAGCTGCTCGTCCCGAGCACCTGCTCGGCGAGCGACTCGGCGATCCTCTCGCGCGGCGGGCCGGTGGTGGAGCCGGGCGGCAAGCGGATCCTGATCGACACGGGCAACGGGCCGTGGAACGGCACCACGAGCTTCGGCGACAGCGTGCTCGAGCTCACGCTGCCGGATCTCGGCCTGCGCCAGTCATTCACGCCGAGCAACCAGGCGCAGCTCAACAGCAGCGACAGCGACCTCGGTTCGAGCGCGCCCGCGCTGCTGGGCGGCGACCGCGTGGTTGTGGCGGGCAAGGACGGGATCATGCGCGTGCTGGCGCTCTCGCGCCTGGACGGCCATCCCTCCTCCGGCGCGCGGATTCGCCCGCTCGGCGGCGAACTTCAGCGGCTCTCGATACCGGGCGGCGGCGAGCTGTTCAGCGCACCGGCCGTGTGGGCGCCGTCGGGCGCCTCGGCGCGCGGGAGCACCACGGTGTTCGTGGCCGACGAAAACGGCACGGCCGCCTACGTGCTGCGCGCCGGACGGCTGTACCAGGCGTGGGAGAACGGCACCCCCGGCACCAGCCCCGTGATGGCCGGCGGCCTGCTCTACGTCTATGACCCCTCCGGCGGGGGCATCTACGTCTACCGGCCCGCCTCCGCGCAGCCGATCGCCAGGCTGGCGGGCGCATCGGGGCACTGGAACAGCCCGATCGTGGTCGACGGGCACGTGGTGGAGCCCGAGGGCAACGCCAACGACCACCAGCTCACGGGCTCGATCGAGATCTTCTCGGCCCGGTAGCGGCCGATCGGCTTCAGCCGCGGAGTCGCTGCAGTCTGCGCATCGGGTTGATCGCGCCGAGCCACCAGGGCACCGCGTGACGCGGGACGCTCGCGCGTGGGAGCGCGGACAGCGACGCCGTCTTGGCGCAGATGAACGCCATCCGCCGCTGGTGGCGGTAGTCGTCCATGCCGGCGTAGTCGGTCATGTTCTGAGCCAGCGGCACCGCCTGGAATCCGAACTGGTCGGCGAGCTCGATCACCGCCTCGGTGGTGGGAACCAGGGTCAGCTCGTGATCGACGACGTTGCGAGGATCGTTGACGCTCGAGATCTCGAAGAAGCTAGACGCGGCGCGGGAGACGTTCGTGTCGATGACGAGGATCTCGGCGCCGACAGCGCCCATCAGCTCGAACAGCTCGACCGGCTTGGAGGTGACGTCCATGATCCCCAGGCACAGCACGACGTCGAAGCTCTCGTGAAACGCGTGGGAGAAGATGTTGCCCTGTTCGAAGCGGTAACGAGCCGGATCGATGCCCTTGGCCTCGAACACCAGCTCGGCCTGGTCGATGTAGGTCTGGCGGGCGTCGATTCCCAACACGAAGTCCGCCCCCGCCTCGACCGAGTGCAGCGACCACAGGCCGGCGTTGCAGCCGAGGTCGAGCACGCGATGACCCTCGAGCGAGCCGCCCGTCACCTGCAGCAGAGCGTCGAAGAAGTAACGTCGCCGCTGCTCGTGGCGCTTGGCCTGGGCGTCGTGGGAGACCGGCGTGCTCACTCCGCCCGGGAATTCGAACCGGTAGTGCCAGCTCGGGAACGCGGCGATCCGGTCTTGGAGTTCTTGGTCGTCCACGGCGATGCCCGGCGGAGAGTATAGCCAGGCGGGCGCTAGCCTCAGAGCATCATGGAGGAATCGCTCACCGGTCAGCTGCTGGTCGCCTCGCCGGCCCTCCGCGACCCCAACTTCGCGCGCACCGTGGTGCTGATCGGCGCTCACAGCGAGGACGGTGCGATGGGGCTCGCGCTCAACCGGCCCTCGACCGTGACCGTGGGCGAGGCGATCCCCGGGCTTCGAGTGGTCGATCTCGAGGAGTCGGTCTACATCGGCGGCCCGGTCCAGCCGAGCTCGGTCGTGTTCCTGGCCGAGTTCCTCGACCCGTCTCCCGCGGGCCTGCTCGTGCTCGGGAGCATCGGCTTCCCCGCGCCGGACGCCGACATCGAGGAGCTGCCCGCGGCGACCGCGCGCGTCCGGGTCTTCGCGGGGTTCGCCGGCTGGGCTGAGGGCCAACTGGAGGCCGAGATCGAGGAGGGTGACTGGATCCTCGACACGGCGCTGCCCGAGGACGTGTTCACGGAGTTGCCGCAGGCGCTGTGGAGCGGCGTCCTCACGCGCATGGGCGGCAGCTACGCGCTCCTCGCGCGCATGCCGACGGACCCCAGCGTCAACTGACGCGCCGGCGTCCGCGCCGGCCAGGGCGCCCGGCGGGCAGGCCGGGGAGCTCGCGGGCGACGCGTACTACTCTTACCCGAACGCCCCCGGGTCGCCTCCCGCCCACCGACCTCCCAGGAGCAAGCCATGCTCAGTCTCGCCCGTTGGTCGACCACCCACCGCAAGTACGTCCTGCTCGGATGGGTCGTGCTGCTGCTCGCCGTGAACGCCTTCGCGCAGTCGGCCGGCACGAGCTACTCCAACAACTTCACGCTGCCCAACTCCGGCGCGCAGCGCGCCGCGGACCTGCTCCAGCGCAGCTTCCCGGCCCAGGCCGGCGACCGCGACACGATCGCCTTCAAGGTCGGCTCCGGGAACGTCCGGGACCCCGCGGTGCGGGCGCGGATGAGCGCGATGTTCGCCGAAGTCGCGCGCCTGCCTCACGTGGCGGGGGTGATCAGCCCCTACTCCGGGCCCGCCGCTGGCCGGTCGATATCCGCCAACGGGAAGATCGCGTTCGCGACGGTGGTGTTCAACGAAAAAGCCAACCTCCTGCCCAAGAGCGCCCCCGAACGCGTCGTTCGCGTCGCCCGCGCGGCCGGGCGCCCGGGTCTGCAGGTGGATCTCGGCGGACAGGCGATCGAGACCACCGAGCAGGTCGGCTTCGGCATCTCCACGGTGGTCGGCCTGATGGCGGCGATCGTGGTCCTGCTGCTGACGTTCGGCTCGCTGATCGCGATGGGACTGCCGATCGTCACGGCGCTGTTCGGTCTCGGCACGGGCCTTGGCGCGATCGCGCTGTTCACGCACGTGGTGGAGACGCCCAACTTCTCCTCCGAGCTCGCCGCGATGATCGGCCTGGGCGTGGGGATCGACTACGCGCTGTTCATCCTCACGCGATTCCGCGAGGCCTACGCGACACCCGGGCCGACGTTTGAGAACGCGCGCGAGTCGGTCGTGCAGGCAATCGACACCGCGGGACGGGCGGTGCTGTTCGCGGGCTGCACCGTCGTGATCGCGCTGCTCGGCATGATGCTGCTGGGCGTCAGCTTCCTTTACGGCGTGGCCATCTCGGCATCGATCGGCGTGCTGCTGGTGATGCTCGCCTCGCTCACGCTGCTGCCCGCGCTGCTCACGATCGCCGGTGCCAAAGTGGCCGCCGGAGGACGGCGTGCGCGCGCTCGCGCGCGCGAGCGGGCCGCCGCCCGCACCGCGGCGCCGATCGCGGACTCCCCCACGGCCGCGGCGAGCGCGGGATGGCTGCGCTGGAGCGGCTTCGTGCAGCGCCGCCCGCACAGCATCGCCCTGGTCTCGGTGCTCGTGATGCTGCTGATCGCCGCACCCGCCACGGCGCTGCGGCTCGGCTCCAGCGACGCCGCCAACGACCCCGCCGGCCAGACCACCCACCGCGCCTACGAGCTGCTCGCGCAGGGATTCGGGGAAGGCTTCAACGGACCGCTGCTGGTGGTGGCGAAGGTGCCCCAGCCAAAGCGCGAAGCCGCCGAAAACGGCGTCCTGTTGCTGGAGCCCTCGAATACGGAGAAGATCGCCGTCGAACGGCTCCATGCGGCCGTGGCCGGCACGCCCGGGGTCGCCGCGGTCGCCCCGACGAGGCTCAACCCGAGGGGCAACGTGGCCACCCTCAGCGTCTACCCGCGCTCCTCGCCGCAGGCATACGCGACCACGCAGCTGGTCGAACGACTGCGCAAGGACGTGGTCCCGCCGCTGCAGGCGCGCACCGGGCTGACCGTGTACGTCGGTGGCGTGACAGCCGGCTCGGTCGACTTCGCGACCACGCTCGGACACAAGCTTCCGCTGTTCATCGGCGTCGTCGTGCTGCTCTCCGCGCTGCTGCTGATGGTGGTCTTCCGCTCGCTGCTGATCCCGCTGCAGGCGGCGGTGATGAACCTGCTGAGCATCGGCGCCTCGCTGGGCGTGATCGTGGCGATCTTCCAGTGGCGCTGGCTGGGAGGCCTGATGGGTATTCAGCAGGGGCCGATCGAGTCGTTCATCCCGGTGATGCTGTTCGCGATCGTGTTCGGCCTGTCGATGGACTACGAGGTGTTCCTCGTCTCGCGCATCCACGAGCGCTGGACGCACACGCGCGACAGCTCACGCGCCGTGGCCGAGGGTCTCGCGCTGACCGGTCGGGTGGTCACAGCGGCGGCGGCGATCATGGTGTGCGTCTTCCTGTCGTTCATGCTCGGTGAAGACCGCGTGATCAAGGAGTTCGGGCTGAGCCTCGCCAGCGCCGTGTTCCTCGACGCGCTGATCGTGCGCTGCCTGCTGCTGCCGGCGACGTTGAACCTCCTCGGCGAGGCGACCTGGCGGCTGCCGCGGTGGCTGGCGCGAGCGCTGCCGAGCGTGAACATCGAGGGCACGCTCGCCTCGAGGGCGGGCGACTCCGCGGACGGGCGAGGCGCCCTCGCCCCGGACGGACAGGCCGCGCATGGGCGCCCGGCGACCGAGGGAGCGGAGGTCTGAGCCCAGTCAGGCGGGGGGCGGCGCTCGCCCTCCTGTGTGCGGTGGCGCTCGGCGCCCCGCCGTCCTCCGCGGGCGCCCTCACGGCGCCCGCGCGCCGCTCAGCGCTGCTCGTGTTCGTGCCCGCGGACGAGTCGCAGCTCGCGGTCATGCCCGGACTGTCCGTGGGGATCATGTCGGCCAGCCAGGGCCGCTACGCCACCACGCAGCTGCTGCTCGACGTGACCCAGGGAGCGCGGGTCGCCTCCTCGGCCTATCCGCATGCCGAACCGCCACAGCTGAGGCTGCGGGCGCTGGGAGGGGCCGGGCTGATCGAAGGCTGGCCCGCGGCGCGCAGACGCGCCGAAGCCGCGCCCCAGATCCTGAGCCCCGGGCTGCTCGCCGCGCAGATACCCGGCGGCGCCGGCTATGCGGGCATCGCCGCAGCGGGCGCTCCGGACGCGGCCGCGGCCGCCGAGCGCAGCGGCCGCGTCGCGGCGGTCTCGCTCGGCAGCGCGACCTCGCTGCTCGTGCGCGTGGCGGCGCTTGCTCGCAGCAGGCCCCTGGTCGTGGTTGACCTTGCGGGCGGCGATCAGGGCCGCTCCCAGCTCGCCGCGCTGAGCCGGGAGCGGGCGCCGGGAGAGCTGTTGATCGTGGTGCAGCGCACCACCGATGCCTCCCGCGGCCCGCTGCTGTGGACGGCCGCCGGTGGGCTCGCGGGCGGCGGCGGGCGGGAGCTCAGCTCGCAGAGCACCAACGAGCGGGGCCTGATCGCCGCGGTGGATCTGGCGCCCACGATCCTCGAGCATCTCGGCGCCGCCCCGCTTCCCGAGCAGATGCGCGGCAGGCCGATCGAGACCGACGGAGCGCTGCACTCGGCGAGCCTGCGCTCGCTGATGGCGCGGCTGCGCGTGATCGGCGGACGGCGGCTGAGAGCGCTGGGCTGCCTGCTGGGCGCGTGGGTGGCGCTGCTGTTGCTGTGCGCGCCGTGGCCGCGGGCTCGCGCGCGCGCCATGCGCGTGGGCTCGCTGGGCGTCCTGTGGGCGCCCGTTGCCGTCCTGATCCCTGCGGCCTTCGCGCCGGGAGCGGCCCTCGAGTACGCGATCGTGACGTTGTCCTGCCTGGCCCTCGGAGCGCTCACCGATCTGCTGGTCGTGTGGCCGCGCGCGCTGCTCGCCCCGGCGCTCGCCGCGCTGGCGGCGCTGAGCGCGGACGCATTGGCGCACACCCAGCTGCTGGTGCGCTCGCTGCTGGGCCCGAACCCGATCCTCGGCGCCCGCTTCTACGGCATCGGCAACGAGCTGAAGTCGGGCCTGGCGGTGCTCGTGCTGGCGGCGGTCGCCGCGGCGCTATACCCCAGCGTCCGCGGCCGCCGCGCCGCCGCCGCCATGCTGGGCGCCGGGATCGTGTTGGCGGTGGTCGAGGGCTCGGCGCGGATCGGCGCGGGTGTCGGCGGCGTGATCCTCGTCAGCGGCGCCTTCGCCGTGGCCGCCGTCGCGCTGCTGCCGGGCGCGGTCACGCGCAGGCGCGCAATGATCGTGCTGATCAGCCCCGTCGCCGCGCTGGTGGCGTTGGCTGCGCTCGATCTCGCCACCGCCCACGGCGGCGGGCACTTCACCGGCAGCGTGCTGCACGCGCGCTCGGCGGGCGAGCTGCGCGACATCCTCGTGCGCCGCTACAGCGCCGCCTGGGGCGAGCTGCACAACCACGTGATGCCCGTGGCGACGGCGATCGCGTTGATCTGCGCCATCGTCGCCCTGCGCCGGCGCGCGCGCCTGCTCGCGCCCGTGGGCGCGGACCCGGCCTGGGTGGCGGCGCTGTCGGGGGGCATCACGGCGGGTGTGCTGGGGGCGCTGGCCGAGGACTCGGGGCCGGTGCTGCTGGTGGTCGCCGTGTTCGCCCTCGGCTGCGTCGCCACCTACCTGTGGGGGCGTCCGCCGCTCAGCCCGCGCAATCCCGACAGGCGCCGTGAATCACGATCTCGTGCTCGGAGACCGCCAGCGGCACGCGCTCGCTGAGGCTCGATATCGCCCGCTCCAGGGCCGGGTCGGAGAACGGCATGACCGTCCCGCACTCGTCGCAGACCAGGTGGTGGTGATGCTCCTCCTGCCCGCAGACGCGCTCGTAGCGGACCATCGCCTGCCCGATGTCCACCCGCTGGACCAGGCCCAGCCGCTCCAGCTCGTCGAGGATCCGGTAGATGCTGGCCCGGCTGACGGGTCTCCTCCGCGCCCCCCGCAGCGCGTCCTCGATCTCCACCGCGCTCAGCGCGCAGCGCTGGCCGCCGAGCAGCTCCAACACCGCGCGCCGCGCGCCGCCGCGCTTGCGCCCGGCCGCCGCCAGCGTGGCCTGTGCGCTGTCAACCCAGGCGGCGCCCCTCATGTGAGGATCCTGGAGAGGTAGTAGATGCCCGCGGCGATCGCTATGACCGCGCTGCTCGGCGGCAGCGACGGCACGGCGTAGGCGAGCACGAGCCCGCCCCACATGGCCGCCAGCGCGAGCGCGCCCGCGAGCGCGATTCCCGCCGCGGGACTCCCGGCCAGCCGATGGGCGGCGGCGCCCGGAGCGGCGAGCAGGCCCAGCAGCAGCAGCGCTCCGACCGCCTGCGTGGCCTCGGCGGCGACGACGCCCAGCAGCACGAGGAAGCCGACGCCGAGCAGACGCGTGGGCACGCCGCGGGCGCCCGCCGCCTCGGCGGAGACCGAGGCGAACAGCAGCGGCCGGGCGATCGTCAGCGTCACGATCGTCACGGCCAGCGCGACCACGGCCGCCAGCCGCGCTTCGCCACCGCCGAGGCCGAAGATCGAGCCGAACAGGGTGCGCGCGGCCGCGATGCCGCTGCCCCCGCCGGTGCTCGTGCTGAAGCGCGTGAGGAAGAACAACCCGAGCCCGAGGATGAACGTGAACGCGATCCCGATCGCCGCGTCGTCCGCGGGCAGGGCCGCTGAGGTCCTCGCTCCGCGCCAGGCCAGCGCGCCGCGACCGAGCACGCCGATGGCGGCACCCGCGGCGACCGTGCCCAGCACCAGGCCCACTCGCTCGTCAGCGCCCGCCGCAGCCGCTGCCAGCGCTCCGGGGAAGGCGACGTGGCTGAGCGCATCGCCCGCGAACACCTGGCCACGCAGCACCACGAACCACCCGCTGATCCCGCAGGCCAGCGCGATGAACGTGCCGGCGAGCAGCGCGTTGCGCATGAACTCCTGCGAGAGCATCAGGCGATCACCCCCCGCGGCGGCGGCCCGGGGGCGGGCGTGAGTCGCTGCGGGCGCCGGGACCGGAGCGCGGCGGCGAGCACGCGCACGAGCAGGTAGAGCGCGAACGAGATCGTGGCGATGAAGAACCCGGCCGGGTACACGGAGAAGTAGGAGAGCCCCAGGCCGATCCAGCTCACGGCCAGCCCGAGCACGACCGTCAGCGCCAGGCCGGCCGCCGGACGCGCCGTGATCGCCTGGGCGCTGGCTGCGGGCGCCACCAGCAGCGCGAACACCAGCAGCGGCCCGGTGATCTGGCTGGTCGCGGCCACGGCCATCCCGAGCACGAGCAGGAACGCCACCGACAGCGCCCCCACCGGCACGCCGCGTGCGCCCGCCACGTCCGGATCCACCGAGGCGAACAGCAGCGGACGAGCCAGCGCTCCGAGCAGCGCCAACGCGCCCGCCGCCACCGCCGCCAGCACCAGCACCTGTCCGTCGGAGATGCCGAGGAGGTTGCCGAACAGCAGGCTCTCCAGATCGCCGAGCACGCCGCCGTAGAGGCTGACGAACAGGAAGCCCACCGCCAGCGCGCTCGCCTGAAAGACGCCGATGCCGGCCGACTCCTCGCTCCAGGATCCCCGCCCCCCCTCCACCGGGCGTCGGATCGCCAGGGCGCCCGCGCCGCAGAAGGCGAAGTACCCCCATGCCGCCGGCACGCCGAGGAGCGCCGCGGCGCTCGCGCCGGGGAAGGCCATCATCGAGAGCGTGTGCCCGGCGAAGGTCTCGCGGCGCAGGATCATCACCCATCCGACCACCCCGGCCATCACCGCCACGATGCCCGCGGCCAGGAGGGCGTTGATCATGAAGTGGTATTCGAGCAGCTGGCCGACGTCGCGGACGAGGTTCCAGCTCAGCTGGGGGTTGGCCCCGTCAGCTGGCATGAGCGTGGCTGTGGGCATGGGCGTGCTCGTGGCGGTCGTGATGGTGGGCCGGGGGCTCGGGCTGGCCGACCACGACCAGGCGCCCGTCGGAGGCCCTCAACACCTCGATGCGAACCCCGTAGAGGCCGCTCAGCGTCTCGCTGGTGATCACCTGCTCGACCGGTCCCTCGAGCGCGCGCCCGCCCGCGAGATAGACCACCCTGTCGAGGTAGGGCAGCAGCGGGTTGACGTCGTGGGCCACCAGCAGCACGGCGACCCCCGCGCTGCGGCACACATCGTGCACGAGCGCAGCCACGGCAGCCTGGTTGGGGAGGTCGAGGCTGTCGAGCGGCTCGTCGAGCAGCAGCAGCTCGGGCCTCCCGATCAGCGCCTGGGCGATCAGCAGCCGCTGCTGCTCGCCCCCCGAGCACTCGCCGATCGGCCGGTCCGCGTAGGCGCCGGCGCCGACCAGCTCGATCGCCTCGAGGACCCGATCGGCGGCGGAGGGGCCGCGACGCGCGCGCGCGCGTCTCCACGACAACGGCAGCGGCAGCGGCAGTCCCCAGCGGTCGCCGTCGAGGCCCAGCCTGACGATGTCGCGGCCGCGCAGGCGAATGCCCGGGTCAAACGCGCGCCGCTGGGGCAGATAGCCGATCGCCCTGTTGGCCTCCCCGGGAGCGCGCCCCAGCACGCTCGCCCTACCGCCGGCCAGCGGCAGCGCCCCGAGCACCGCCTTCAGCAGCGTGGACTTGCCCGATCCGTTCGCGCCCACCAGCGCCACGAACTCGCCCGGGCCCATGCGCATGGAGACCTCGCTCCACACGGTCCGTCGCCCCAGGCGCACGCTCGCGCCCTCCAGCTCGATCGCGGGAGCATCCGGGCGTGAATGCTCCAGGCCGCTCACGCCCTCCAAGCTATCATAAGACTGAGTCTCGTTCTTAGTCCTCGGACGCGACTCCGAGCGCGATGCGCAGCGCCGCCAGCCCGATCCCCTCGACGCGCACGAGCTTCTCGCGCGCGCCCGCGCCGCGAAGGACCGACACGCTGCGCACCCCCACCCGCGCGCGCTTTGCGATCAGGCGGCACAGCGCATCGTTGGCGCGCCCGTCCACCGGCGGCGCTGTGACCCGCACCAGCACCACGCCGGCGCGCTCGCCGACGATCTCGTTGGCCCGCGCGCGCGGCTGAAGCCGCACGGCTATCTCACATCCCGCCATCGGATCGCTCGGACCCTAGCCGAGGTCGATCCCCGTGACGCGCGAGGGCGCCATCATCCCCTGGGCCGAACGCGCACCCCTATCCATCCAGCCGGGCGCCGGCCGGCGCCCGCCGCCACCCGAGGAGGGCCTCGATGCACCACGTGAACGTCGACTCGGAGGACAGCCTCTCCCCCACCTACGCCGGACGGTGCTTCTCGCACGACATCCCCAAGTACCGACTGCCCGCCGAGGGCGTGCCCGCGGAGGCCGCATATCAACTGGTCCACGACGAGCTGAACCTGGACGGCAACCCCGCGCTCAACCTGGCCTCGTTCGTCACCAGCTGGATGGAGCCCCAGGCCGACCGGCTGGCGGCTGAGACGCTCGCCAAGAACCTGATCGACCAGGACGAGTACCCGCAGACCGAGGTGGTCCACCAGCGGGTGGTCTCGATGATCGGGCGCCTGTTCCACGCGCCCGATCACCAGCGGCCAACGGGCACGGCCACGATCGGCTCCTCCGAGGCGATCATGCTGGCGATGCTCGCCCACAAGCGCACCTGGCAGCGCCGGCGCGAGCAGGCGGGGCTGGCGAGCGACCGTCCGAACATGGTGATGGGCGCGGACGTTCACACCTGCTGGGAGAAGTTCGCGCGCTACTTCGAGGTGGAGGCGCGCGTGGTGC
>DAINPC010000027.1:0-6915 GCA_036743695.1 Solirubrobacteraceae bacterium
CCGTTGGCGCGCGAGCCAGCCACAGGGCACGTCCGAAGCGCGTGACGGCCTCCGAGGGCAGCAGGGCGGCGATCAGGATCGAGGCGACTTCGGCGAGCTGTTCGAAGTGCCCGTGGCTGTAGCGGCCGACGATCGCGACCACGCACATCACCAGGAACGTCCCAAACCCGAGCAGCTGGGGAAGCGTTGTCCTCTGCATCTGCCCAGGGAAGCTTTCGGGATCTTTGCCACCTTCCGCTCCTTCCGTCGCTGCCATCAGGCGCGAGCGCCCGAAGCGAATCAAGGCGTCGGAGGGAAGCAGAGCGGCGATCAGGAAGATGCACAGGCGCCTGAGGGAGTCGTACTCGCTCGCCCCGACCGTCGACTGCTTGAAGAGCGTCATCGCCGCGAGGATCAAGAACGCCACGAAAGCCAGCACCTGAGGCACGGTCAGCTTCGGCGCGGGCGATGACTTCCACGGCACGTTGTCCTTGCGGTTGGTGGCAAGCGGAGCGGCCACGGGGGGAATCTTACAGACACGCGGAGTTCAAGCAAGGGGAATGGGCCGCGTAGGGCGCATGAACCCGATCTTGTGTGTCCGGGACCCCCGAGCCTAGGGGATCTCCCACTCGTAGCTGAACTTCGCGACCTTCAGGATCAGCGAGGTCTCGACCTGCCGCACGGCGGGGTCGGAGCCGAGCTCGTTGGCCACGAACGAGAGTAGGTGCTCGTTGTCGGTGAAGAAGGCCTCGATCATCAGGTCATAGCGACCGGTCGACAGGCCGACGTAGCGGATAGCCGGATATTGCACGAGCCAGTCGGAAACGCGCTGGAGCTCCCCGAGTCGGACGCTGATCCCGATGATCACCGAAGTCGTCATACCGACTGCGAGAGGGGTCGGTACCGCGACGACGTTGATCAGCTCCTCCGCGATCAGGCGCGCAATGCGCTTGCGGATGGTCGTCTCGGAGAGCTCGAGCGCGCGCCCGATCTCTGTGTTCGACGTGCGTCCGTCCCGCTGCAGCACGCGGATGATGGCGCGGTCGACCTCGTCGAGCGGGTTGGGCACCGCGGTGGCAGCGAGGGTGCGCTGCCTAGCTCGATTTTGCGCCCCGCTCGCCATGGCCTGTTCGATTCTCGCACGCTGTGGCCCAGCGAGCCGCAATCTGGTCAAACAGCTTCGCCGCCCGCGCAGTCGCCCCCTCTGCTCCTGCTGAGATTTCGCGCAGCAGCGCGTGTTCGTCCACCGGCAGCTCGGTCAGCTGACGGCGGGCACCGGCGATCCACTCGCGCACCAGCGCCTCGTCGACCTCGGGGTGGAACTGCAGGCCGATGCTCTCGTCGAGCACGAACGCGAGCGGGCCCGCTGGCGAGCGCGCGATCTCGCGCGCACCCGGGGGCGTGCTGAATACATCCTCATGCCAGCGAAACCACGGCCCGGGGGGAAGGAGCTCAGCGTCGTGATCCACGAGAGGGGTCCAGCCGACCTCGACGAACGTGGCGCGCGTGACATCACCGCCGAGTGCCGCCGCGAGCGCCTGGGCTCCGAAGCAGATCCCGAGCACCGGGACGCCCGCACCGTGAGCGTCGCGCAGGAAGCTCACCTCCTCAGCGATCCACCGCTCCCCGGAGGCGTGCACCGACTCATCCGATCCGAGGCTAACGATGGCATCGGCTTCCTCCGGCTCGGGCCAGTACGCGAGGCTCGGCACGTCGAGGAGCCTGAGCACGTGGCCGCGCTCGCTCGCCCACTCGCCGAGAAGGCATACGTGCGACTCCTGTTCGTGCTCAAGAACGAGTATCTCCATCTCACGGGCTCACTCCCTCGCCATACCGGTCAAGATACGCGGCCCAAGCATCGGCGAAGCACTCGTGCGGCGGCTTGACTATCCCCGCTCCGATCTGGCCACCTCCGCGGCCCGCGAGCCCACCGTCGATGACCGGCAGGATTCCCGTCTCGAGCACCTTCGCGATGTCGATCCCGACAGGCGTGCCCCGGTAGCCGAAGTAGGGTATCCGGTAGTCGGTGTGCTCGCCGACCGTCACCCGGTACATCTGCTCGTTGATGCGCGCCATCTCCTGCGGCGAGCCTCCTTGGTAGACCTGCAGGGCAAACGCGGCGGCTTGCGCAAAGCCTCCGAGGCCGACCGTCTCGGTGATGCAGCTCTCACCGCCGATCCATTCGATGTCCTCGGAGGTGAAGGGCTCGAACAGCTTCGCTTCGACGATCGGATGCGGCCCGCTGAACCACTCGTCGCCGAGACCGCTCACGCGGATAGCGAAGTCCTCGCAGCTGATTGTCATCGCGGTCATCACGCTCGAGTGCTCGATGCCGTGCGCGGCGTCGGCTGTCGCCTTAGACGCTGCCATCGACAGGCGCAGGAAGAAGTAGTCGCTCGCTCGCAGGAACTCGAGCGTCCGCGCGGCGTGCTCGCGCGAGAGCTCCCCGTCGAGCGCCAGATCCAGCAGCGGCGTGGCGAGTTCGCGGTGGAAGATGGTGGTCGCTGCCGTGTTGCGGCTGTGTAGCTCATCTCCTAGGTGAAGTGCCCGCTTGATGATCGGCTTCAGCGGGATGCCCCCGCTGCGTCGGACAGCCGCGGCGATCGTCGGGGCGATCACGTGCTCGAGGAGCTTCAGACCGTCGCGGACCTCCTCGTCGAACACGCCATAGTTCAGCCGCCGGCGCGACTCGCCCTCATAGAGGTTGCAGAAGCCGGTGTTGCCGAACGGCGGGTTCTCCACCACAAACACCGGCATCGAGGCCGTGTAGATACCCGCCACAGAGCCCACGCAGCCGTGGGCGTGGCAGGTGCCCAGGGCGATCCGTCCATCGCTTAGCTTCGCCTCGGCGTCCGCAGCATCGCCGGCGAGGCCCTCGTAGATCGCCCCGAAGATCACCGCGCTGCGCTGGCCACCGCTGTAGCTCGCCCACGGCCGCGGCGCGCCCGAGGTGAGGATCGTCTCTGGCGTCATCCCCGGCACGACCTCGCCCGCTGGGCGCACGTCAACGAGGATCGGCTCGGAGGCGCACATCCGCCGCACCGCCTCCTCGTTGGCCAGCTGGCGCTGGGTGTGTACATAGATGCGCTCCTGCAACTGAACAGTCATCGATGATCCTTTCTCGCCGCTGACGGCGCTTACCAGCGCTGCAGGTATTGATCGAGCTCCCACGAGCTGATCACGGTGTTGTACTCGCGCCACTCGCGGCTCTTTTCGGCGACATAGGTCGCGTGAAACTCGGGACCGAGCACTTCGCGTGCCAGCTCGTCGGTCTCCAGCTCCTGCACCGCCTCGCGCAGATCGGTGGGAAGGCGGTGGACTCCCGCGGCCGCGAGCGCGAGATCGCCCTCCTTGTAGGTGTCGACGTTCACCGGCTCGCCTGGGTCCAGCTCGCGGCGGATGCCGTCGAGGCCGGCCGCCAACGTCATCGCCGTGGCCAGGTAGAAGTTGCACGAGCTGTCAGCGATCCGCAGCTCGACGCAGCGGCGGTTGCTCGGCAGGCGGCACATCAACGTGCGGTTGTTGTGCCCGAACGCCCGGTACACCGGCGCCCAGCTGATCTGGTTCATCATGCCGACCGGCATCAGGCGCTTGTAGGAGTTCACGGTCGGGCATGCGAGAGCTGTGATCGCTCCCGCATGGGCCAGGACACCGGCGGTGAACTGGTAGGCAATTGGCGAGTAGCCGGCCCGCATCGTGCCGTTGCTCGAGGAGGGGTCTTCGTCGAAGCGGTTCTCGCCGGTCTCGATGTCGGCCAGACTCAGGTTCAGGTGCGCGCCCGAGCCGAAGTTGTCGGGGAAGGGCTTCGGCATGAAGCTCGCGATGCACCCGAGGCTGCGCGCGACGTGCTTGGCGAGCAGGCGGAAGATGACCATCCGGTCGGCCATCGCCAGCGCCTCGCAGTAGCGGAACTCGAACTCGTACTGCCCGTTGCCGCCCTCGTGGTCGAAGGAGTAGACGTCCCAGCCGAGTGCGGTCAGGTGCTCGACCATCGGCTCGAGGAAGCTGTCCGCGAGCATCGTCGACTCGACGTCATAGCCGCGCGTTGGCAGGTTGACCGCGTCGTGAGCGACCCACGGCTTGAAGGCGCCGTCGACCTCGCGCAGGACGTACACCTCCGGCTCGACGCCCATGTTCAGCGAGAGCCCGAGCTCGGCCGCCTCGGCGAGCTGGCGCTTGAGGACATGGCGCGAGTCGTGGCTGTAGGGCTGGCCGTGAAGGGTGAGGTCGGCCGGCGCGAGCGCGTAGCGCTTGTCCCACGGCAGGACAGTGAGCGCCGACAGGTCGGGGTGCCCCTCACACTCGTCCTCGTTGGGCCCGAGCTCGCCCATGCCCTCAAGTGCCCCGACCGTGTATAGCTCCGAGCCCGCGAACATCGACTCCATGTGATCGATTGGCACGCACTTGGACTTCGGGACGCCTTCGGCATCGACGTAGGCGCCGAACAGGAACTTGACCCCCTGCTCCTTGAGTCGGTCGCGCACCGCGGTCACCGACTGACGCGCCTCGACATCTAGCTGTGGATTCATCTCGTTTCCTTGTCCGTGGGGGTTGGCTTCCGCTCGCTCATCAAGGACTCAGCCGCTGGTGGCCTGGTAGCGCACGAGCCGCCCGCCGCCGACGGTCACCAGCGCGCCGCGCAGCACGCCCTCGCTGTACTCCGAGCCGGGGTTGATCGCTACGGTGCGCCCGATGCGCACGGTGCCACCTGACTCGTGGATGTGGCCGTGCAGCGACAACAGCGGCTGGTGGCGCTCGATCGTCTCGCGCACCGCGGTCGAGCCGACGGGGGCGGACATCTGCGCTCCCATCGAGGTGCGCACCGTCAGGTGCTCGTCGAGCAACGGCGCGGTATCGAGGCCCGAGTCATAGGGTGGCACGTGGATATTGAAGATCGCGCCAGCCGGGTTCTCGACGCGCTCGGCCATCGCCTCTACGTGCTCGCCGACGAACTGCTCCGGGTACTCCCTGGGGGTGTGCCAGGGAGTCGGGTTGGAGTAGCCGCTGTTGATCATCTGGTGCCCCGGGGCAACCTCGTAGATGTCCCCCTCGAGCAGCAGCACGCGGCCACCTCCGCGCGCACGGATCACCTCGTCGATCTCCGGCGGGTCGTCGTTTCGCGGGGTCGTGATGATCCGGACGTCGGTCCCCTCCAGGCGCTCCTTCGCATAGTCGATCCAGTTCGCCAGACGCCCGAGCATCAGCTCGATGAACAGCTGCTGGACTGCGTCCGGGTCGGCCTCCAGGCGGTCGTGGTCGGCGAGGCTCATCCGATGCGGGTAGAGGCCTTCGTCGGCGATCTGCCGTTCGAAGTCGGCGGTCTGCGCGGCCCGCACCCTCGTGCGCTCGCCGTGCAGTTCGGCCACGTAGTCGCCGCCGCCGTCCTCGACGAGCGGCACCACGAGCTTGCCCGTCAGGTCTCCGCCGAGCACGAGCAGGTCGGCCCCGTAGAAGCCGGCGGCCGCGACGAACTTGCGGAAGCACACCTCCGAGCCGTGTAGGTCGGTGGCGAAGAAGATCGTCGTCTCGCCCTCGCCGCGCGCGGGCCTTGAGCGGCCTCGACCCAGCATCAGTAGGTGCTCACCCGCTCGTCGACGTCTTCCCACCACTGCATGCGCTCGCCGATGCGTGCGCGCAGCCGCCAACCGCGCGACTTCTCGGCGTTCTCGATCGCCTGCGTCAACACCCGGGCGCGCTCGGCTGCGGTCGCGGACAGCTCGGGCTCCAGCGGAGCCTTCGCTGCGGCGAGCGCCTCTTCCACGAGCACCAGGTTCGCGGTTACCGTGTGATGAAAGCCCCAGTCGCGCGCCAGGAGCGCGGCGATGTAGCCCGCGTCGATCTCCTCGGCCTCCGAGGGACCCGGCAGCACCGGGTGGGTGCCCAGCAAGACGATCGCGTCGAGCAGGTCGTTGCGGGTGAAGTCGTGGACCTGCAGCTTTGCCAGCAGGAGGTCCTCCACGGGGATCGTGTGCGGATGCAGCTCGAAGCGGCGGGTGAGGTCGATGGTGTGGCAGAACTCCATCCGGTCGACGAACACGTCGAGCTCGATCGCGCTCGAGGGGTGTGCAAAGGAGAAGCGGGCGCCCTCCATCGCGACCAGCAGATCGCGGTCGATCTCATATCCGCGGCGCTCGATCATCTCGCGTAGGCGCTTGCGGTCGCCGCCGCGGACGATCAGATCGATGTCCTTGCCAGACCGCTGAGCGCGCTCCATCGCCGCTGCGGCCGGCGCGCAGTGCAGATGGATCGCGGTGGAGCCGACGACCCGGACGGTGATCTGCTCGTTGCGCGCCTCGGCCAGCAGCTCGCTCGCCTCGCGACTGAGCTCGGGGAGGGCAGGGGGGCCAGCGCCGCTCACTCGATCGGGATCTCGTTGAAGGCGAGCGCGATGTCCACGCCTTCGCGCTTGCGGTAGATGCGGTTGCCCACGTACCAGAGCACCGCGAAGGCGAGGGTCGAGACGAGGATCCAGAACTCAGTCGGCAGATGGTGGGCGATCAGCGGGCCAGCCGCGATCTTGTCTTTCCACAGCAGCACGATCGCCAGCCCGAAGAACGCGACCGTCAGCGCTCCCACGAGGCTCATGAGCGGCAGGCGCCCGATCCTGTAGGCGCTCGCCGGGGAGGAGTCGAAGAAGCGCCGGCCCGTCCACGGGAAGACGACCGCCACGAGCATCGCGGCGCCCCAGATCACGAGCAGCGGCTCGATCAGCGTCAGCAGGTTGATGTTCTTGAAGGCGATCGCCCACATGAACAAGATCGCAGTTGCTGTCGAGACGCCGATCGCGACCACCGGCGTGTTGAAGCGCTTGCTCACGTAGCCAAGCCGGTCGGGCGCCAAGCGGTCGAAGGACCAGGCGATCATCGAGCGCGTCGTGTACGCGATCTCTGCGGGGATCCAGAACCAGATCCATGCGACGAACGTCGTCATCACGAT
>DAINPC010000027.1:6925-8987 GCA_036743695.1 Solirubrobacteraceae bacterium
TGACCGACACCGACAGCACGACGCTGTTGGTAAGGATGCCCGCGAGCACCGTGAAATAGGGGGTGGCGCCGATCGTGCCTTCGGTGGAGGCGTGGGTGAAGCCGCCGAGCGAGTTGAATGCGATCGCGCCTTGGAAGTCGTTTCCGAACGCCTTCGCCGAGAGGATCGCGAACAGGGCGATCAGCGCGCCCGTCGCGATCACCGCTCCGAGCATCCCTATGAGCTGGTTGCGGCTGACCTTCTTGATCTCCCCACCGATGCCCACCGACTGGATCGCCCCGAGCAGCGGCAGCAGTGGCCAGATCATGAACTTGACGCTCTCCCAAAAGCTCGAGGGCGCCGTGACGAAGCCGCTCTTCTTCGCGCTCGCGATGACCCCGGCGTAGGACAGGCCGGTCACGTGATGGAGGTTCGCCTTGAAGCTCGAGCGGCTGCCGAAGAGCAGCACGAGGGTCACCACGAGCATCCCGAGGACCGCCACTACGAATAGGACCTTCTGGACGGTGAAGTAACGGCGCGTCCCGCTGACGAGCAGCAGCCCTGCCGCGAGCAGGATCCCGGTGCCGATCCAGAACACGCCCGTCTTGGTCGAGACGGACGTCGCCCATTCGAGCAGCGTCGAGCTGTGGGCGACGCCGCCGACGGTCGCAAAGAACGACGCCAGGCCGACCTTCACGACGAGCGACGCAGCCAGCGCGCCGTAGTAGAGGAGGATCATCGACTCGACGACCGAGAACACGAACGCGAGCGACGAGGTCGTCGAGCGCGACAGCGAGACGTACACCCCGCCGGAGCGCGGGAAGATGATCGACCAGAAGTAGAACGTGCTCGCTGCGGCCACCATCCCGAGCGCGGCGAGCAGGGTCGAGAGCCAGACCATCGCCCCGGGATAGAGGCTCGGGCCGAAGTACTGGTTGAACGCGATCGCGATGCCGACCGAGACGAGACCGACGTTGTAGATGAATACATCCCACGATCCGGCGACCCGGATCAGACCGGAGGCCGAGCGTGAGAACGCCCCGCCCCCCGCCGCCCCAACCCGTGTCGAAGGACTCCCCGCGGCGCTAGTGCTCATCAAAGCCTCCTTTGAACTCTCCGTAACTCCCCACGACCAGTAGAACACTGTACGAGGCGATTGTCAACGCCCAACGTGCAGATAACGTCGAATTTCGACAGAAATCCGCTGCAGCGCTCGAAATCCGGCCTGCGTTCCAAGACCCGGATTCATCTCGCGAGGTAGCGCGCGCCGCGGCGACAGGCCGCCGACCCACCGCGTGACACGGTCTCAGCCGGTTGGCAATGCGGGCTCAGCAACGTAGACCTTGAGGTGCTCCGGCGTGCCCTTGGCCTTGAAGCGCCATCGCCGCCGGAGGCTTGTCGTTCGCGCGTCGAGGTGGGCCGGGACCGTCTCGGACACAAGCACCTCTCCGCCTCCAGCGGCGGCCGCGATGCGCGCGGCAATGTTGACATCGACTCCGAAGTAGTCTCCGCCGAGCTTGCGGGGGCGCCCCACGTGGATGCCGACCCTCAGTTGCGGGCGGTGTCCTCCCACCTCGACCTGCGCGACCGCCTCGCAGGCTTCGTGCGCAGCATCGACGGCCTCTTGCGGGCGCTCGAAGACTGCCATCAATCCGTCGCCGAGGCGCTTGACCACGCGGCCCTCGTGAGAGGTGATCGCGGACTCGAGTGCGACGTCAACCTGGCGCAGCAGCTCGAGAGCATCTGTGTCGCCGGCTTCGAGCGCCCAGGAGGAGAAGTCCACGAGGTCTGTGAACATGATGGCCAGGTCGCGATCGCCGTAGCCACGACCTTGGGCCTCCGACAGACCCTGCCAGACCTGCAGCGCGCTGAAGCCGAGCTCGCGCACCACGCTCGGCCGCTCGGCGGTCAGCGCGGCGATCTGCCGTCCCAGAACGTCCGGCGGCCGGGTACCAGCGGTCGAGAGCGGGTCGCCGTACAGGCTGTCGCCGGGAAGCCGCTCTCGCGCGCGTTGGGTGATGGCAACGAGCTTGGGCTGGGCGTCGAGCCGCATGAGCGGGGCGGCGATCCTGGCGATCCTGCC
>DAINPC010000027.1:9087-11456 GCA_036743695.1 Solirubrobacteraceae bacterium
ACGAGACGGGGCTGTGCGCTGCGACTACGATTTGCCCGACAGCATTTGATCGTGCGCATACGCCGCAAGCGCTTCCGTCGTGCTGCGCCCGGGGCGCCGGTGGAAGCGCTCGGCAGTCGTCGTGCTGAAGTCCCGCAGCGCCTCGAGCAGCATCCAGGCTCTCAGCCGTGCGCTCTCGGGCATCTCCGGACGGGCTCCGCGCTCGGCGAGCTCGTGCAGGCGCGGCGCGAGCGCCGCAAGCGCAAACCGCTCGTCGAGCTCGGCGAAGTAATAGGAAATGGGGAAGCTCACGAGGTCACGCTCCACCGCCACCAGGCGCGATGTCAGCTCGGCGTACATCCGCTCTGCCGACGCGGGCTCGAGCTGCTCCAGGGCCATGCCAGTCTGCCGCTCAGCCTCGACCAGCAGCGATATCTCGTACGCCAGCGAGCGCCGGCGCGAAAGCGCGGGATAGATCAAGAGCAGCCAGGAGATGCTTGCGCTCAGCAGTCCAAAGCCCAGCAGTGCCTCAAGGGGGGCCACCAGCCGCAGCCAGCCGGCGTGGGGAATCACGTCGGCGAATCCGAGCGTCGTGATCGTCACCAGCGAGATGTGTAGGGCTTCGACGAACGTACCAGCATGAACGGCCCGTGCAGATTGGAACTCACCATGGATGTGCGGCCAGAAGATCAGCGCCCAGCCGAGGATCAGCAGCGCGGCCCAACTGCCGATGACGACCAGTAGGGCGGTTGGTCCCGCGAGCGTGAACGTGCCGCGCCGCGTGCGTGCCAGCCAGCGGAATGCAGCCCAGACGGCCCGCATGATCAAGCGGCCGAGAGTCCCCTTGCCCTCGGGATGAAAGAGAGCGTCGAAGACGTCACGGCCGGCGAGCGCGATCAGTCCTACGCCAAGCACGCTGAGCGCGACGGTGGGCAGCGTGGACACGAACGACCAAGCTAACAGACAGGCCGCGCGCGCTCGGTGCGCGGCGGAGCTTGCCGCCCATCGATTGCTCGCGTGTTGCGCGCCCACTGGCGCGGACGGGATCGTCGAAGCTCGGAGTGGCGTTCGATCTCGGCACCCAGCTGCTCGATGGTCGTGGCGGCGGGCTCGCCATGAAAGGCGATCTGCTCGGTCGGCCATCGGTCGCGGCCCTCCGCGTCGGTCTGCTCGGTCAGCCAATCGATCACGTTGTGCACTTCCGATGCCCCACACAGCGAGAGCGCGCATACCGGGAACGCCTCGAGGAGCTGGATCGCCTCCTCGGAGGTGCGCACCTGGATCCAGCCTTCCGGCGCTTGACCGCCGTGAAGGTCAGGGTCCAGCCACAGTCGTACCTCTCGGCTTCGCTGCGCGTCATCGCGCGCGACCAGCCAGGCGAGCTCGGCGACGGCGCGCCAGAGGTCCTCGGTGAGCGGCCCCGGCCGGCGGCGCTGGAAGAACGCGAGCAGGCCGCCGTAGTACCAAAGCTGGTCGCGGGCGGTCTTCTGCGTGAACCGTTCCCAAAGGGCGTGCCCTTCCTCGCGGTAGTCGCGCACGATCGAGCGGGCGTTGTGGACCTTGTCGGCGAGCGCCACGCGCAGGATCGCGTCGTCCTCCACGTCGGGCAGGTGTGCGAGATACCGCCGCTTGCGCTCGATCCACGTCTCCGCCGGGTCGATGTCGACCGAGTCCGAGCAGCCCTCGACGATCGCCGCCACGCGCGGCCCGAAGCTACGGGCGATCCTCTCCAGCAGCGCCCGCCCGCCGCCGTCCTCGACCGCGTCATGCAGCATCGCCGCGATCGCCTGGTCCTCGTCGCCACCGTCCTCGATCACCAGACCCGTGACCACGAGCAGGTGCGCCATGTAGGGGATCTTGGTGCCCTTGCGACGCTCGTGTCCGTGGATCTGGTCGGCCAGGGCAACGGCGGCAAGGAAGCGCTTGGTCAGTGCGGGAGGGGCGGCTTCCATTAGTCGCCTGCACCGTTCGCCGCCGACAGAGCCGCGCGCCAGGCCGCGACCTCGCCGAGCTCCTCGGTGGGGCGCTCCTCGATCACGGCGGGTGCGCCGGCGAAGACGAGTCCGGATTCGGCGTCGAGACAGATCACGTCTCCCTCGGCGAGCAGCCGCTCGCCGATCCGCGCCGTGCGCGCGGTGAGGTCGAGCTCCAGCTCGCTGCAGCCGACGAGGCAGGGCTTCCCAAGCTCGCGCGCGACGACCGCCGCGTGAGAGGTGCGACCACCGGTCCCTGTCAGCACGCCTGCCGAGACGGCGACCGCGACGAGGTCCTCCGTCACTGCGTGTGAGCGCACGAGCACCGGCGCCGTGCCCGTCCGCGCGATACGCTCGGCCGCGTCGCGGTCGAGCGCAAGCGGACCGGTCGCGACGCCTACGCTCGCCGGGATCGCG
>DAINPC010000027.1:11556-14017 GCA_036743695.1 Solirubrobacteraceae bacterium
TGAAGCAGAAACAACTCGCCCTCCTGCGCGGTGAGCTCGAACTCCTGCGCATCCCCGAACTCGGCCTCCAGGCGCGGGCAGACCTGCTCGATCTCAGCGAGCAGGTCGGGGGCGATCACAGCAAGCTCGCTGCTGCCCTCCACGGCTTGGCGACCGGCGACGATGTCTTCGCCCTGCGCGTCGAGGAGGAAGTCCATGTATAGGCGGCGTCCGCCGAGCGCGGGATCGCGCGTGAAGCCCACACCGGCGCCCGACACGCCGCCGGCGTTGCCGAACACCATCCGCTGCAGGATCACAGCCGTGCCGAGATCGTCGGGGATCTCGCGCAGGCGGCGGTAGTCGCGGGCCTTCGGTGCACCCCAAGACGTGAGCACGGCGCCGACGGCCGCAACGAGCTGGTCCACCGGGTCCTGCGGGAACTGCTCGCCTGTCAGCTCCGCAAAGCGCTCGAGGTGAGCGCGAGTGAGATCCTCGAGCATCCGCGCGGTGAGCTCGCGCGGGCTCTGCACGCCCGCGGCGCCGAGCCGGGCACGCACCGCTTGCTCGAACGGCTCGCGCGGGCATCCGTGGACGACCGCGGCGAACGACTCCACGAACCGCCGGTAGGAGTCCCAGGCCAGCCGCGGGTTGCCCGTCAGCGCGATCAGCCCCCGTGCCGAGACCTCGCACAGCCCGACGTTCAGCACCGTCTCGAGCATCCCGGGCATCGACACGGGCGCGCCCGAGCGGACCGACAGCAGCAGCGGCCGTCGTGAGCTGCCGAGGCGAAGCCCCGTCCGACCCTGAAGCGCGCCGACTGCGCCGGTCAACGCCCCCCGCAGGCGCTCATCGTCCGCTGGCGCGTCCATCCGGCTGCGCCAGAAGCTTGTCTTCAGCACGGCGGCGTCCGGGACGCGCAATCCCGCCCGGGCAATGCGCCCCAGCCCATGTGCCTTGGCGCCGATCGTGCTCGCGTCCGGGACCGGGACCGATGCGTCGCCCAGCAGATACACGTGCTCGCCCACGGCCTCCGACTGGACCGCAGGCGCAGGCGCAGGCGGTGGTTCCGCGGCGCGCCGCGCAGACGGCTCCGAACGCACCACGCGGGCCAGCGCCTGCTCGCGCATCAGGTGCGCGCTGTGCATCAGCGCATCTGCAGCCTCCTCGAACGCGCGCGTGAGCTCGACGACGACGAACAGCGCGACACCTGACTCCTCGGCCTCCGCGACGAGCGCCTGGTGGACACCGCGCTGGACGTCGTCGGTCTCACGCTCGAGCGCGATCGCCTGATACGCGGCCCCGAGGAAGGCGTCCATGTCCTCGCGCGGTCCTCCCCGTCGCAGCTCGACGCTCAGCTGGACCGCGCGAAGATACTCCCGAGAAGCCGCGAGCACCAGCCGCGCGATCAGGCGCACCTGCGTCCGCACGCCCCCGGTGGGATGCCCGGCGGGCAGCAGCGTGGCGTAGAACGCCGCCTCCTCGGCGCAGTCAGCGATGTCATCCGCCGCCTCCACAAGCTCGAGGAACGGTTCGAGGTCCTGTGCCCGCGCCACCTTGGTGCGGGCCTCGGTGACCAGCGCGTCAGCCTCGTGCTCGGCGCTCTGCGCTCGTGCGGCCGCGCCACGGCAGCGGGCCTCGGCGCCCACGATCGCATGCTCGACGCCGTCGCGGGCGGCCTCGGCGATCTCGACGCTGAGCTCGGCGTGGCGCAGCGCGAGCGCGTGGATCTCCTGCCGCGCCGAGCGCAGATAGCCGCTCAGCTCAGCGCGGACCTCGTCCTGGACGAGCGAAACCATCCTTCCCGCCAGCAGTCCCTCCGAGCAGATCCGCAGCACCGCGCGCAGGTACTCCTCCGCCGCCTCTGCGCCCAGCACATCCTGCAACGATTCGCCGGCGCGAACGACACGTCCACCGGCGAACTCGAGCGCCTCGTAGACAAGGCCATCGGCCCCCGCACGCAGGAACGCGATATGCCCATAGCCCTGCTCCGCGGCCCAGCCCAGCAGCTCGATCGCCGCGCGCCGGCCGACCAGCCGGCGCAGCCGCTTGCGCGCGCGGTTCCAATCGATGATGAACACCAGCCGCGAACCGAGATACTCGACGAAGCGCTCGAGCTCGGCGTCATCGCCGGCCTCAAAGCGGGCACTCGCCAGGTGGTAGAGGCCGCCCTCGATCGCCTTGTCACTACGCGAGCGCGTGTCCTCCCAGGCAACCCGCCAGGAAGCGAGCAGATCCTGGAAGAACAGCAATCGAACGAGGTGAACGTCGGTGTAGGTGATCGTCACCACCCGGCCGGCGACTCTGATCACCACGACGTGCGCGTCGGTGGTGCCGAGATCGTTCTGGAGCACCAGCGCCGGGCCGGTTCGCGTGGCGATGGTGCCCAGACCCGGATGGTCGAACCGAAGCCGCTCGGTGCTCTGCACGCCACGCATGAACGCCCGAACCAGCCCGCGATCGCCGGGAGCGAGGTCGTGAACGC
>DAINPC010000027.1:14117-15261 GCA_036743695.1 Solirubrobacteraceae bacterium
AGCCGTCAGGCTCGCGTGCGCTCCCCCCGACCACCTGATCAAGCCCGACGTCGTCCACGCCGCACGCCATCCGCTCCTCATGCAAGCTCGTCATCCCGATGGCGCCGTCCGCCGCGGCACGCGCAGTCTGCAGCAACGTCAGTAGGTACTTAACTCGATCGTTAGCCGCTAGTGCACCGGCCACCAGCCCCGGAAGCAGCAAGTGATCCTCGCCGAGCGCCGCGATCATCCGGTCCTTCGGCATTACACCCCCAACGGGTCGAACAGATAGAGATAGAGATAGGACCAGATCCTGCGCGACCAGTCGCTTTGCTGTCTCGACATCAATCACCCACCTCTCCATTGACTGGAGGAGGTGGGTTTCGTCGGCGATTTGCGCCTTTGATCTTAGGCCGTCCGCCAACGCCGTGGGGTGGGCGCCAAGAAGTTCACAAGACGTTCACAAGTCACTGCACGGCCGCGTTGGCCGACCCGCGCAGGACCGATCAAGGTCGCTCACGCAGCGCATTGGCCGCCGTCTCCGTCGGTCGCCTGGTCGTCTGCAGGACTTCGGGTATAGTGCATCCAAGCGCCTTCAACCAGTGCTGCCACGTGACGTTGGGCGACCGGGAGTTGGTTGCCACCACGATCGTAACCACTACGAGCGTGGCGACGTTGCCGCGCTAGAGGCTCAAGCCCGGGTTACGCCTATCGCGTCAGGCGTTGCGGGTGTCGTGGTGGTCACGGCGTCGCTAGTCGCTAGTCGCTAGTCGCTAGTCGCTAGTCGCTAGTCGCTAGTCGCCAGCACCGTACCTTCGTAGCGTGATACCTATGTGACCGTCGTGTGAACGACAGACTGGAGCTGATGCGTTGGCAGCCCATGCAATTGAGGCCGTGCCGATCGAGCCGATCCCTGAGACATCCCCTGCGGAGCGGGTTGTCGCCGACGTGCAGGCCATCGGCGCGCCGGTGGCGGTCGCCGAGCGCGTCCGCGACTCGGTTCCGCTTTGGTTTCACACCTTCGCGCTTGCGCCGGGGGTCTACACGCCGGGGATCGCACGCGACCATGGCTATCGCCTTGCGGTGCTCGGCGCGGATCGCTTTGCGGGGCGCAGCGTGCTTGACGTCGGCGCGTTCGACGGCTTCTACAGCTTCCTCGCGGAGG
>DAINPC010000028.1:0-3120 GCA_036743695.1 Solirubrobacteraceae bacterium
GTGAGGTCGTAGATCTCGTTGAACTCGCGGCCCTTCTTGGTCATCTTCGAGTAGATCGAGTAGAAGTGCTTGGCGCGTCCGGCGATCTGCGCCTCGATGCTCACCTGCGCCAGCTCGCTGCGCAGGTAGTCGCCGGCCTCGCTGACGTAGCGCTCGCGTTCGTCGCGCTGCTGGGCCACCAGGCCCTTGATCTCCTGATACTTGCGCGGGTGCAGGGTGGCGAACGCCAGGTCCTCCAGCTCCCACTTGATCGCGTGGATGCCCAGGCGGTGGGCCAGCGGCGCGTAGATCTCGATCGTCTCGCGCGCCTTCTCGATCTGCTTCTGCTTGGGCATCGCCTCGATCGTGCGCATGTTGTGCAGGCGGTCGGCCAGCTTGATCAGGATGACCCGCACGTCGGTGGCCATCGCCACCATCATCTTGCGGTAGTTGTTGGCCTGCGCCTCGTCGCGCGACTGGAAGGTGATCCCGGTCAGCTTCGTGACGCCGTCGACGATCGCCGCGATCTCCTCGCCGAAGCGCTCGCCCACCTCCTCGATCGAAGCGGAGGTGTCCTCGACGGTGTCGTGCAGCAGGGCGGCGCACAGCGTCTCTGTGTCCAGGCGCATGCTCGCGCAGATGCGCGCCACGCCGACGGGGTGCACGATGAAGTCCTCGCCCGACTTGCGCCGCTGGGCGGCGTGGTGCTCGCAGGCGAACTCGAACGCGTCCTGCACGCGGCCGCGGTCGATCTCCACGGACGAGTCCGCCGCGTGCTCGGCGACGATCGCGAACAGGTCGCTCAGCATCCGCCGCTCGGATGCGTTCAGCGTCAGCGACTGCGCCGGCGCGCTGGAGCTGGGCGGTGACGCGGCAGGGGCGGGGGGTGGATCGAGCTGGCGCGCACCGTCCATCTCCCCCGCGCCCGCCGGCTCGGGGGCCTTGGTGAGCTGTGTGCCCTTGGGGTCCTCAGCGATTGCCATGAGCTAAGGGTAGGGGACCGTCCGCCCGGATTGAAGCGGCTCTCGCTACGGGGCGAACAACACCAGCTCCTGCTGCTCCCCCTGCTCGAGGCGCTCGGGCCCCCTGAGCACCGAGATCGCGGCGGGCGCCGCCTGCGCCTGGCGGAGCACCAGGCGCGGCTCGCTGACGCCGTTCCACTCGTTGACCTCCAGCGTGAACGTCGCCTGCGCGGGCACGCCCTGCTCGACGGGCAGCCGCCCGCCCGTGCCGAACGCCACCGCCCGCGCGCGGGTGCCGTGCGACTCGACCGCGAAGCGGACATGCTTGCCCTCGCCCATCGGCCGGGCGTCGGCGAACACGGCGTCGGCCACCATCAGGCAGACCTTTGGGTTTCCGCGCCCGAACGGGGCCAGGGCACGCAGCTCCTCCGCGAGCGCCATCCCCAGCTCCTCGCCGCCCACGACCGCGTCCACGTGCTCCACGCCCACCAGCTCCTCCGGCCCGAGCACGCCGTCCGCGTGGGCGCTGAGCGCGGCCGCGAAGTCGGCGACCCGCGCGCGCTCGATCTCCAGGCCGGCCGCAGCGCGGTGACCGCCATAGCGCAGCAGATGGGGCGCGCACGCCGTCAGGCCCGCCAGCAGGTCGAACGCCTCGACGCTGCGCCCGGATGCCCTGCCCGTCTCGCCGTCCAGCGCGATCAGCACCACCGGGCGCCCGCTGCGCTCGACCAGGCGCGAGGCCACGATCCCGATCACCCCCGGATGCCAGTCCTCGCCCGCCAGCACGTAGGCCGAGCGCTCGCCCAGCTCGGCCATCTGCGCTTCCGCCTCATAGCGGATGCGCCTCTCCACCTGCCTGCGCTCGCCGTTGGCGCCGTCCAGCTCCTGGGCGATCTGCGCAGCGCGCATGCGATCACCCGTGAGGATCAGCTCCAGGCCCGCGTCGGCGCGATACAGGCGTCCGGCGGCGTTCAGCCGCGGCGCCAGCGCGAAGCCCACCGAGCGCTCGTCCGCCCTGCCGGGATCAACGCGCGCCACCGCCATCAGCGCGCGCAGGCCCGGCTTGGCCGTGCCCGCCAGCGCGCGCAGGCCACGGCGCACGAGCGTGCGGTTCTCGCCGAGCAGCGGCACCACGTCCGCGATCGTCGCAAGCGCCACCAGGTCGAGGTCCTGCCTGAGCTCGCCCGGGTCGCGTCCCGCGGCCGTGAACAGCGCCTGTGCCAGCTTGTGGGCGACCGCCGTGGCGCACAGATCCCGACAGGGATAGCCGCACAGCGCCGGGTGCACGATCGGCGCCCGCGGCAGCACGCCGTCGGCGCGCGGGCTGTGATGGTCGGTGACCAGCACCTCCATCCCCAGCTCCCGCGCCAGCTCCACCTCCTCCACGGCCGTGATCGCGCAGTCCACCGTGATCAGCAGGCGCGTGCCCCGGGCCGCCAGGCGGCGGACCGTGTCCGCGGCCAGGCCGTACCCATCGCTGGCGCGGTCGGGAAGGTAGGAATCCACGTCGCCTCCCAGCTCGCGCAGAGCGCGCACCAGCACCGCCGTCGAGCAGATGCCGTCCACGTCGTAGTCCCCGTGGATGGTGATGCGCTCGCCGTCGCGCACGTGGCGCAGGACCAGCTCGACGGCCTCCCCGATGCCCGCGAACGCCGCCGGGGAGTGCTCCTCATCGCCCGCCAGGAACGCCCGCGCGCGCTCGGGATCGGCAAGGCCCCGGCGCACCAGCACCTGCGCCAGCGGGCCGCTCACGCCCAGCTCGCGCCGCAGCCGCCGCACGTGCTCGGGCGGACACTCGGCGATCTCAAAGCGGCAGGAGCTCATCCGCCGAGCCTACGGCCCGGGCGAGACAGAACCGCGAATCGGAGGGCTACTCGACGTGGTGGGCGTGCTCGCCCGCGGCGCGTTCGCGCCTGATGCCCTCGGCGTAGACCAGCCCCATGCCGATCAGCGCGCCGGGAACCGCGTAGAGCACCACCGAGATGTCCGTGGCCCTTTCGCCGGGGACCCGGAGCGCGGAGACCTTCACGCCGTAGATGATCAGCCCCACGACGATCGCGCCCACCAGCGATCCCACGAACGCCCCCACGATCCCGCCCCAGAAGCGGTCCGGGAGGAAGATCGTGAAGTGCCAGATGGCCAGGCCCATGATCACCCACCCGAGCAGTCCCATCAGCGC
>DAINPC010000028.1:3220-14771 GCA_036743695.1 Solirubrobacteraceae bacterium
TCTTCTGGCGCGGCTTGGGCTCTTCCTTGAGCACCAGGTCCTCGGGCGTGAGGTCGGCGGCCGGGTCGCGCTCGGGCGCCGTCTTCGCCTTCGCGCTCGCCACGGCGCCGCGGCCGCGGCCGCCGTTCGGCTCGGCCTCGACGTCGAGATCGCGCACGAGCTCCTTGAACTCTTCCCTGGAGATCTGCTGACCCGGCTCCTCCGGGGCGACGACGCTCCCGCGGCGCGTTCTGCGGCGCTTGCGCTCCGGCTCCACGTCCTCCGGCGCGCCGCCGACAGTGGTCGCGTAGGCGGGCACCGCGCCGAGCTCGCGGACGATGCGCGCGCGCCGCACGCGATAGGCGCCCTCGCGCTCCTTCCAGTGCGTCAGCACCGGCGAGGCGATGAAGATCGAGGAGTAGGCGCCCGAGGCGATGCCGATCATCAGCGCGAACGCGAAGTCCTTGAGCGTTTCCCCGCCGAACAGCAGCAGGGCGCTGACTGGCAGCAGCGTGCAGAAGCTCGTGGCCAGCGATCTGGTCAGCACCTCGGACATCGAGCGGTTGACGATCTGCGAGAACGCCGCGCGCGGCATCCTCGGCACGTTCTCGCGCACACGATCGAACACGATGATGGTGTCGTAGAGCGAATATCCCAGGATCGTCAGCAGCGCCGCCACCGTCGCCGTGGTGACTTCCCTTCCGGTCAGCGAGTAGACGCCCGCGGTGATCAGCAGGTCGTGCATCAGCGCGATCAGCACCGGCACGGCGTACTTCCACTCGAACCGCAGCGCTATGTAGGCGGAGATCACCAGCAGCGAGGCGATGATCGCGATCACGGCGCTGTTGGCCACCGTTTTCCCGAACGTCGGCCCGATCGAGGTCGAGGAGAAGTTCCTGGTCCCGGCGACCGTGCCGCTGGCGAACCTGGCGTCCAGGGCGGCGTGGACCTTCTTGACCGACCCGGGGCCCAGCGTCTTGGTGGAGATCTGATAGCCGGTCCCGCCGATGCTCTTGTTCACGAACTTCTGGACCTGGGCGTTGCCGTAGCCGGCCGCCTTCATGGCGCCCGCCACCTGGCTCTCTGAGATCGGTTTCACGAACGCCGTCTGGATGCGCGTCCCGGACTTGAAGTCGATGCCGAAGTTCAGGCCGCTGCCGCCGATCGCCAGCGCCCCGACCAGCAGGATCGTGCCGGACAGCGAGAAGAACCACTTGGACGCGCCCATGAAGTCGAACGTCCAGCCCCGCCCGCGCCGCTCCGCTCCGAGCGCGGCCGGGTGGGAGACCAGTTTCGAGCGCCCCATCGCGCCGAGCGCCGCCTGCGTGGCGAGCACGGCGGTGAACAGCGAGACGAGCGTGCCGATGCCCAGCGTGAAGGCGAAGCCCTTGACTTCGGCGGTGGCCAGCGCGAACAGGATGAAGGCGGTCATGAACGTGACCACGTTGGCGTCCACGATCGCCGCGAACCCGCGCTTGTAGCCGGTGGCGATGCCGGACATGACCGATCTCCCGCCCCGGATCTCCTCCTTGACCCGCTCGAAGATCACGATGTTGGCGTCCGCCGCCACGCCGATCGTCAGGATCAGGCCGGCGATGCCCGGCAGCGTCAGCGTGATCGGGATCAGCTTGATCAGCGCGAAGAAATACAGCCCGTAGATGACCAGCCCGCCGACCGCGATGGCGCCGAGCACGCGGTAGAACAGCAGCAGGAACAGGCACACCACCGCGAAGCCGGCCAGCCCCGCCACCAGGCCCTGGTTGAGCGCCGTTTTGCCGAGCGTGGCCGACACCTGCGAGTTGGAGATCAGTTCCAGCTTGATCGGCAGCGCGCCCGACTGGAGCTCACCGGCCAGTTCCTGCGCGGAGGAGATCGTGAACCCGCCCGAGATCTGCGAGCCGGTGGTCGCATCGATGCCTTCCGGGAACTTCGTGTAGTCGATCGAGGGCGCGGTGATCAGCTGCCCGTCGAGCACCACCGCGAAGTGCTGCTGCGCGGCTTCCTTGCCGACGCCCGGCAGCTGGGCTTCCTGGCCGCGTGCGGCGATTTCCTTTGTGACGCGCTGGAAGACGCTCTGCCCGTGCGAGGTGAAGCCGAACGTCACGTTCGGCGCGCCCGAGCCGCCCGCGCCTTCGTCGAAGCCCTGCTGCGGGTTCTTGATGTCTTCGCCCGTCAGCACCGAGTTGTCGTTGAGCACGAAATAGCTGTTGGGGCTTTTCTGGGTGACCTTGCCGGCCGCCGATTCGACCGCCCGCGCCTGCACCAGCACGGTGCCCGGGTTGACGCGCACCGCCTTCGTCTTCAAGCCCGCCGGCACCTTGTAGTCGGCGTACAGGTTCTTTTCCGTTTCCTCCGGGCCGCGCAGCACCTTTTCGTGCGCGCTGTCCAGCAGATACCAGCTGCCGTAGATACAGCCGCCGATCTGCTGCGGGGTGCAGCCCGGCTGCCAGGTGGTGTCCGTCTTGCGCAGGATCGGCGCGCGCTTGGCCGCGCGCAGCACCGCCTGGTACTCCAGCAGCCCGAACTGCGAGGCGCCGGCGTTGGCCCCGCCGGTGGCGGTCGCTTCGGTCGGCGCGGGCTTGCCTTCGGCGCCGATCACGTTCGGCTCCCAGTCGTAGAAGTAGAGCTGCGCGGTCTTGCCCACCTCCTGTTCGGCGCGTGCCGCGTTGCTGACGTTCGGCAGCGCCACGTCGATTTCGGCGTTGCCCGAGCGCTGGATTTCCGGCTGGGACACCCCCAGCGAGTCCACGCGTTTGCGCATGATGTCGATCGCGCGGTTCAGCGATTCCGCGTCCACCTTCGACTGCGCGGTGGGCTTGCCCTGGTAGATCAGCTCGACGCCGCCCTTCAGATCCAGCCCGAGGCGGGTCTTCATGGTGGCGACCGCGGCGGCCGAGGCCGCGATCAGCCCGGCGACGATCAGCAGGATCAGGAGGTTGCGGCGACGGTCGTGCATCGTCCGATCAGACTACTTGTCGGGGGTCAACACCAGCAACAGCCCGCCGTCGTCGTCGTAGGCGGGGAACATGTCCGCTTTGGCGTTCGCCGCCACGTCGCGTTCGCCTGAGACCTGCACGGGCACCTCCAGCGCCCGCACCCCCCACTCCAGCACCGTGGCCACGGGATCGTCGCCGTTGGAGAAGCTCAGGCCGAGGACCTCCTCGACGCGCTGGCCGATCACGTCCTCCTCCTCCAGGCCCGTGAAGGCGAAGGAGTTCTTGCCGCAGCCGACCACGCGGCCCTCGCCGTCGCAGACGAAGAACGCCGCGTCGGGCGCCGGGTAGTAGTCGTCGAGCAGTTCGAACAGAAACGCGAAGCCGCACTTCGAGCAGCCCTTGCGCTGACGGGTGAAGCCGAGATTGCGATCCAGCTCGCTTGTGCGATGGCCGCAGTTTGGGCAGATGAAGGGGTGAGCCATGGTGTCTACACACAGACTACGCAAGCCTGCAGCGGGGCGTCCCGGTCGCCGGCGGGCGCCGCGTGGGCCTCAGAACAGCGACTGTCCGGCCGGTGCGAGCGGCTCGAGGCCCAGGTGCTCGAACGCGGAGGGGGTCGCCGCGCGCCCGCGCGGGGTGCGCTGGATGAAGCCCTCCTGGAGCAGGTAGGGCTCATATACATCCTCGATCGTGTCCTGCTCCTCCCCCACCGCCACCGCCAGCGTGGAGAGGCCCACGGGTCCGCCCGCGAACTTGGAGCAGATCACATCGAGGATCCTGCGGTCCAGGCGGTCCAGTCCGCGCTCGTCCACCTCCAGCAGCTCGAGCGCCGCGTGCGCCGCCTCGGCCGTGACCACGCCCTCCATGCGCACCTCCGCGAAGTCGCGGACGCGCTTGAGCAGGCGGTTGGCCACCCGCGGGGTGCCCCTGCTGCGCGCGGCTATCGCCAGCGCGCCGTCCTCCTGCAGGCCGATCTCGAGGATGCCCGCGGAGCGGCGCACGATGACCGCCAGCTCCGCCACCGAGTAGGTCTCCAGGCGCGCCTGGATGCCGAAGCGGTCGCGCAGCGGTGTCGTCAGCAGACCCGTTCGGGTGGTGGCGCCGATCAGCGTGAACGGCGGCAGATCGAGCGTCACCACGCGCGCCCCCGCCCCCTGCCCGACGGTGATCGGCAGCCGGTGGTCCTCCATCGCCGGGTAGAAGGTCTCCTCCAGGGTGCGCGGGAGGCGGTGGATCTCATCCACGAAGAACACGCTGCGCGGCTCCAGCGCCGTCAGGAACGCCGCGATGTCTCCCTTGCGCTCCAGCGCCGGACCGGCGGTCTGCACGAACGGCACTTCCAGCTCCGCCGCCACGATCTGCGCCAGCGAGGTCTTGCCCAGCCCGGGTGGCCCGGCCAGCAGCACGTGGTCGAGCGCCTCGCCGCGTGCGCTGCACGCCTCGATCGCCACGGACAGCTGCTGGCGCAGGCTCTGCTGGCCCACGAACTCCTCCAGGCGCCGCGGCCGCAGCGAGCGGTCGAGCTCGTCGTCCGCCACGAGGTAGGGGGTCTGGATGCGGGCCGCGGTCTCGGTCATGGCCTCACGACGGCGACCGCGCCAAGCGCAGCGCATGGCCGAGCAGATCCTCGGCACTGTCTCCCTCTGCGCCGGAGAGCAGCTCCTCCGCCTCCTCGGGCGCGTAGCCGAGCTCCAGCAGGCCTTCGCGGGCGAGCATCCGGGGATGACGATCCCGCCCTCCCTCGCCGCGCCGCGCCACGATCGCCACGCGCGTCGAGGCGCCCGCCCCGGCGTCCACAGCGACCTTCTCGCGCAACTCCACGATGATCCGTTCGGCCGTCCGCTTGCCGATGCCCGGCACCGCCTGCAGGCGTGCGGCGTCGCCCGCGGCAAGCGCGCCGATCAGCTCGCGCGGCGGCCCCGCCGATAGCACCGCCAGCGCGACCTTCGGGCCGACCGCCTGCACGGACAGCAGCATCAGGAACAGGTCGCGCTCCTGCTCGGAATGAAAGCCGTACAGGGCGAGCGCGTCGTCACGCACGATCATGTGCGTGTGCAGCGTCACCTGCTCGCCCACCACGGGCACGTGGCGCAGCGTCTCCGCGGAGACGGCCGCGCGGTAGCCCACGCTCGCGCACAGGACCACCACGTGGTCGCCGCGACGGACGGCGACCTCGCCGCGCAGCAGCGCGATCACGCGCCCACCCGCGCCAGGGCCATCGCCAGCGGCGCGCAGTTGGCGTGACAGACCGCCACCGCGAGCGCGTCCGCCGCGTGGTCGGGCCGCGGCTCCTGCGCCAGCCCGAGCAGCGTCCCCACCATCCGCGACACCTGGTCCTTGTGCGCGCGCCCGCTGCCGCAGACCGCGGCCTTGACCTGCTGCGGGGTGTAGCTGGCGCAGGCGATCCCGCGCTGGCCGGCCGCGAGCATCGCCACGCCGCGGGCCTGCCCGACGGCGAAGGCGGTGCGCACGTTCTGGCCGAAGTAGAGCTGCTCCAGGGCGAGCGCATCCGGTTCGTGCTCGGCCATCAGGGCGTCCACCGCCGCGTGGATCTCCGCCAGACGCCGCTCCTGCGGGGCCTGCGCCGCGGTCTCGATCACGCCGCCGTCAAGAGCCGCCAGTCGCCCGCCGCGCAGGGCGACGACGCCGTAGCCGGTGTTGGCCAGGCCGGGATCTATGCCGAGGACGATCACGATCTGTGATTCTGCGCCCGCCACCGGACGCCTGCCTGTCATACGCTGCGCACCGATGTCCTGCGAGCAGATCGACTTCGCCGCCGAGGGACTGCTCGACGGCCTGGAGGGACAGGAGCGCGCGGAGCGCCTGACGCTGCTGGAGAGCTTCCATGCGGAAGGCATCCCCCTGGCGGAGCTGCGCCGCGCCAGCACCGCGGGAACGCTGATGTTCCTGCCCGCCGACCGGGTGATCGTGGGCAGCGAGCGCTACACCTCCAGGCAGGTGGCGGAGCTGAGCGAGGTGGACCTCGAGTTCCTCATCAGCGCCCGCCGCGCCATGGGGCTGCCGATCCCCGAGCCGGAGGAGGCGGCCTACACCGACGCCGACCTGAAGGCCTCGCGCATGATCCACGTGGCACGCGCCGCCGGCATCACCGACGCGGAAGTGCTGGACCTGCTGCGGGTGCTCGGACGCGGGCTCTCCCAGGCCGCGGAGAGCCTGCGGGCGATGCCGCTGAGACTCGTCCTCAAACCCGGGATCGGCGAGTACGAGCTCGCCCACACCTATTCCGAGGCCGCCGCGCATCTCTACCCCCTGCTGGACCCGCTGATCAGCAGCCTGCTCGCGCTGTACGTGCGCGACGCCACCCAGAGCGTGATGATCAGCGCCATGGAGCGCCGCGGCGGGCGCCAGCCCGGATCACGCGAGGTCGCCGTGTGCTTCGCCGACCTCGTCGGCTTCACCCGCCTCGGCGAGGAAGTCCCGCCCGACGAGCTGGGGCGCCTGGCGGTGCGACTGGAAACGCTCGCCACCGACGTCGCCCGTCCGCCCGTGCGGCTGGTCAAGACGCTCGGGGATGCCGCCATGCTCTGCTCGATCGAGCCCGAGCCGCTGCTCGACGCGGCGCTCGGGCTCATCGACGCCGCCGACGCAGAGGGCGAGGACTTCCCTCAGCTGCGGGCCGGCGCGGCCCTCGGGCTGGCGCTGCCGCGCGCCGGCGACTGGTTCGGGCGCCCGGTCAACCTCGCCAGCCGCATCACCTCCGTCGCCCGCCCCGGCAGCCTGCTGGCCGAGCGCGAGTTGCGCGAGTCCGCGCGCGAGGCCTACAGCTGGTCGTTCGCCGGCGAGCGACGCCTGCGCGGCATCCGCGACCCCGTGCGCCTGTTCCGGGTGCGCCGCCCGCCTGAGGGCCAGCCCAGCCCGAGCGGCGGCGCCCCCGCCGCATAGCGCAGCAGCGACCCCGGCGACTACGCGGGTGCGGGCGCGCGCTCGACGCCGCGCTCGGGCGCAGCCCCGTCCCGCTCGGCCCACAGCCGCCAGGGCGCCTCCCCGGAGGCCCACAGGTCGTTGAGCGAGACAGCGTCCTTGTAGGTGTCCATGCACTCCCAGAAGCCCTCGTGGCGGTGCGCGCGGAGCTGGCCGTCGGCGGCCAGGCGCTCCAGCGGGGCGCGCTCCAGCACGCTGTCCTCTTGCAGGTAGTCGAGCACGGGGGCGCCGAAGCAGAAGAAGCCGCCGTTGATCCAGTGCTCCGAGCGCGGCTTCTCTGCGAAGCCCGTCACGCGCCCGTCGGGAGCCAGCTCGGTCACGCCGAACTGCAGCGTCGGGCGAACCACCGTCATGGTGGCCAGCGCGCCGTGCTCGGCGTGGAAGGCCAGCACAGCGTTCAGGTCGATGTCCGCCACACCGTCCGCATAGGTCGCACAGAAGACCTCCTCGCCCGCCAGCCTCGACTCCAGCAGCTTGATCCGCCCGCCCGTCTGGGTCTCGAGGCCCGTGTCCACGCACTCCACGCCCACCCCCTCCGGCCAGCGCTCGGCGGCGGCGAAGCGCTCGATCATCTCGCCCTTGTAGCCGGTGGCCAGCAGGAAGCGCTGAAAGCCGTGGGCCGCATACAGCTGGATCACGTGCCAGACGATCGGACGGCCGCCGATCTCCACCAGCGGCTTGGGCAGCTCCTGCGTGTGCTCCCGCAGCCGCGTGCCGCGCCCGCCGCACAGGATCACGACCGGCGGCCGGCGCGGGCGCCTAGCCCGCGACACGTTCGAGCACGTCCGCCGAGACGTCGAAGTTGGCGTGGACGGCGCTGACGTCGTCGTTGTCCTCCAGCACGTCGATCAGCTTCATCAATCTGGCAGCCTGGCCCTCGTCGATCGGCACCACGCTCGAGGGCCGGTAGGTCATCTCGGCGCTGTCCATCTCCACCCCGGCATCCTCCAGCGCCCGGCGCACGGCCGTGAAGTCCGCCGGCTCGGCGATCACCTCGAAGACGTCCTCGTCGGTGAGGATGTCCTCCGCGCCCGCCTCCACCGCGAGCATCAGCTCGTCTTCGGAGTGGCGCGAGGCGTCGATCACGATCGTGCCCTTCTTGTCGAACAGGTAGGCCACCGAGCCCGGCTCGCCGAGGCTCCCGCCGTGCTTGGTGAAGGTGTGCCTGACGTCCGCTCCCGTGCGGTTGCGGTTCTCAGTCAGCGCCTCCACCAGCACCGCCACGCCGCCCGGCCCGTAGCCCTCGTAGAGCACCGCCTCGATCGCGTCCGCGTCGCCCCCCTCGCCGGTGCCCTTGGCGATCGCGCGCTCGATGTTGTCCTTCGGCATCGACGCTTCCTTGGCCTTGCGCACCGCGTTCTCGAGCGTGGCGTTGGCGTCGGGATCGCCGCCGCCGTCGCGCGCCGCGACGGTGATGGCCCGCGTCAGCTTCGAGAACTGCGCGCCCCTGCGCGAGTCCACGATCGCCTTCTTGTGCTTGATGCTCGCCCACTTGGAGTGCCCGGACATATCCCCAAGTCTACGAATCCGCCGGGCGGGGACGCTCGCCGGGGCCGGCCGGGCGAGCGCGCGGGCGCATAGGATGGCGGCGCATGCCCGCCGCGCTCTCCCCCGACATCTTCAAGGCCTACGACATCCGCGGCCTCTACGGCGAGCAGATCGACGGCGAGATCGCCGAGCGGATCGGGCGCGCCTTCGCGCGTGTGCTCTCGCGGCTCGCCGGCAAGCCCGTGGGCGAGCTGCGCGTAGGCCTCGGGCGCGACATGCGCCTGAGCGCCCACGAGCTCTCCGCGCGCTACCGCCGGGGCCTGCTGGAGACGGGCGCCCACGTGGTGGACGCCGGCCAGGTGGGCAGCGAGATGCTCTACTTCCTCGTCGGCTCGCGCGAACTGGACGGCGGGCTGATGTGCACCGCCTCGCACAACCCCAAGGCCTACACCGGCGCCAAGCTGGTGCGCGAGGGCGCCATCGCGCTCTCCGGCGACTCCGGCATCCAGGACATCCGACGCGAGGTCGAAGCGGAGCTGGGGGCCGCCGGCCGCGGCGAGCCCTCGGCGGCCGTCGGCGAGACCCCGCGCGGCACGGTCTCCGAAGTTGACCTGTACGCGGAGTTCCAGGCGGCCGCGCTGCGCTTCATCGACCCGCACGCGATCGGGGTGGCGAGCGGGCGGCGGCTGAAGGTGGTGCTCGACGGCGGCAACGGCATGGCCGGCCCGATGGTCGGCCCGCTGCTGGAGCGCCTGGACCTGGAGCTGATCGAGACCTACTGGACCCCCGACGGGAGCTTTCCCGACCACGAGCCCAACCCGCTGCTGGCGGAGAACCGGAAGCTGATCATCGAGCGCGTGCTCGCCACGGGAGCCGACCTGGGCATCGCCTGGGACGGGGACGCGGACCGCTGCTTCTTCATCGACGACACGGGCGCCTTCGTGGACGGCGACTTCCTCACGGCGCTGCTGGCGGAGTCGCTGCTGGGCAAGCACGCCGGCGAGGCGATCCTGTATGACGTGCGCGCCTCGCGGGCGGTGGCGGACACTGTCAGCCGGGCGGGCGGCACGCCATATGTCAACCGCGTGGGTCACGCGTTCTTCAAGACGCGGATGCGCGCCGAGGGCTCGCTGTTCGGCGGCGAGGTCTCCGGGCACTACTACTTCCGCGACTTCTACTGCGCGGACTCCGGCACCATCCCCGCGCTGCTCGTGCTGGAGCTGCTCAGCCGCGAGGGCAGGCGCCTGTCGGAGCTGCTGGCCCCCTACCGCGAGCGCTACTTCATCTCCGGAGAGATCAACTCGGAGGTCTCCGATCCGGCGGCGAAGATGGAGGAGATCGCAGCGCGCTACGCCGACGCGCGCCAGGACCGCCTGGACGGGATCTCGATCGACTACGAGGATTGGCACTTCAACGTGCGCCCGTCCAACACCGAGCCGCTGCTGCGGCTGTGCCTGGAGTCGCTGATCTCCAGCGAGGACATGGAAAGCCGCCGCGACGAAGTCCTCGCGCTGATCCGCTCGTGAGCTCCGAGCAACAGGAGCGCCAGCAGCAACAGGAGGGCCAGCAGGAGCAGGAGCAGGAGCAGCTCGCCCTCGCCGCCGCGGCCGGGATCCACCGGCTGGCGATCCCCACGCCGTTCATGGTCGGGCGCGTGAACGCCTACCTGATCGAGGACTCCCCGCTGACGCTCGTCGACTCCGGGCCCAACTCCGCCAAGGCGCTGGACGAGCTCGAACAGGCGCTGTCGGCGCGCGGGCACGCGATCGAGGACATCGAGCTGCTGGTGATCACCCACCAGCACATGGACCACTTCGGGCTCGCCTCAATCCTCGCGCGACGCTCCGGCGCGGAGGTCGCGGCGCTCGACCGCCTCGCGCCGTTCCTGGCCAGCTACGACAGGCAGAGCGACCTCGACGACAGCTTCGCCGAGCGCACGATGCTACGCCACGGCATCCCCCCCGAAATCGTGACCGCGCTGCGCGCCGTCTCCGCCGGCTTCCGCGCGTGGGGCTCGGCCGTCGAGGTCAGCCGGCCGCTCGCCGACAACACCGAGCTGAAGCTGCGCGACCGCACGCTGCGCGTGCTGCACCGCCCCGGGCACAGCCCGTCGGACACGGTCTTCCTCGACGAGTCACGCCGAATCCTCTTCGCCGCCGACCACCTGATCGCGCACATCTCCTCCAACCCGCTGCTGGCACGGCCGCTGGACGCCGGCGAGGACTTCACGGGCCCGCGCCCCCAGGCGCTCATCACCTACATGGCCTCGCTGGAAAAGACCCGCGCGATGGAGCTCTCACTGGTCCTTCCCGGTCACGGGCGCCCGATCACCGATCACGCGGCGCTGATCGACGAGCGCTTCCGGCTGCACCGCCGCCGCGCGGAGAAAATCAACCGCCTGATCGCCTCCCAGCCGCGCACGGCGCACGAGATCGCCCAGGAGCTGTGGGGCAACGTGGCCGTCACCCAGGCCTATCTGACCCTCTCGGAGGTGCTCGGGCACGTCGATCTGCTGCTGCGCGACGGCCTGGTGGTGGAGCGGGAGGCCGACGGCGTGGTGCGCTTCCAGGCCGCCTAGCCCTGCTCGATCTCCGTCAGGCCGGCGACGGGACGCGGCGCTCTCCCACCCACTCCAGGAACATCCGGTGCAGGCGATCGTCGCGGCTCAGCTCCGTGTGAAAGGAGACCGCCAGCATCCTGCCCTGGCGTGCGGCGACGGCGTGGCCGTCGAGCTCCCCCAGGATCTCCACGTCGGGGCCGTGCTCGGCGATCCACGGGGCGCGGATGAAGATCCCGCGGATCGGAGCACCCGACACCCCGCGGAGCTCCACGTCGGCCTCGAAGCTGCGGATCTGGCGGCCGAAGGCGTTGCGCTCGGCGCGCATGTCCATCAGCCCGAGGTGATCCGCGTCGAGCATGATCAGCCCCGCGCAGGAGCCGAGGATCGGGGTACCCCGCGCCGCCAGCTCGCGCAGCGGCCCGGCCAGCCCCTCGCGCTCGATGCCCAGGGTCATCGTCGTGGACTCCCCACCCGGCATCACCAGCCCGTCGAGGTCCATCAGGTCGGCGGGCACGCGCACCTGGCGCGTCCGCGCCCCGAGCCGGCGCAGTGTGCGCTCGTGCGCCTCGAAGCCACCCTGGAGCGCCAGCACGCCGATCAGCGGCGCGCTGTCACCATCCACGTTGCGCGAGCAGTTGGTCACCCT
>DAINPC010000029.1:0-14710 GCA_036743695.1 Solirubrobacteraceae bacterium
ATCTCGCGCCCAGCGCGCAGGTACAGGTAGTAGTCGACGCCGAGGCATGCCAGGAGCGCCTCGGCGAGGTACGCGGCATCGCAGCCTGGGTCGGCCTCGCGCAGCAGCAGCGTCATGTGCAGCCGGTACACCGCGTACGGAGGGGAGCTGAACCGCGCGGGTCCCACCTCGGCCGCCGCCAGCACCTCGGCGTGGGCGGCGAGCAGGTCCATACGTCCTTCGCCGAAGGCGATCAGCCGCTCGGTCGGCGGTGCGCCCGGACCGAGCGGGGGCTCGCCGCGGATGAACCCTTCCTGAAAGCGGCTCTCGTGCTCGCTGAGCACTGCAAGCGCCAGCGCCGCGCGCGAGCCGAAGCGCCGGAAGAGGGTTCCCTTGCCGACGCCGGCGGCCTCTGCGATGTCATCCATAGACACGCAGCCGGCGCCGCGCTCGGCGAACAGCCGCTGGGCGGTGCAGAGGATGCGCGCGCGGTTGCGCGCCGCGTCCGCCCGCTCGGCGGAGTCCTCCTCGATCACCGGGAGGTCGATGAGGGGGAGCTCGACGTGTGTCTCCATACGCACAAGCATACTAAACGGACCAGGGTCCGGTTAGCTGCTAAGCTGTGACCAGCTAAACGGACTGTAGTCCGCAACCTTTCAGAAGGAGTCATCCAATGAGCACAGCCACCACTCAGCCAGTCGCAGCCGGCACCTGGAAGATCGACACGATCCACTCGCACGTCGGCTTCGCGGTCAAGCACATGGTCGTCTCGACCTTCCGCGGCCGCTTCGAGGACTACGACGGCGCGTTGAGCGTCGGCGAGGACGGCGCGCCGCGCCTGCAGGGCTCGGTCAACGTCGACTCGATCGTCGTCAAGGACGAGAACCTCGCCGGGCACCTGAAGTCGCCCGACTTCTTCGACAGCGCCAGCTACCCGCAGATCCGCTTCGCCTCAAATGACGTGCGGGTGGGCGCGGGCGGCGAGCTCGAGCTCGAGGGCGAGCTCACGATCAAGGACCACACCCATCTCGTCACGGCGCGCGGCACGCTCAACGGGCCCCACGTCGACATCGCCGGCAACGACAAGCTCGGCGTCGAGCTCGAGGCGGTCATCGATCGGCGTGAGTTCGGCCTGGAGTGGAATGCGCCGCTGCCGAAGGGCGGCTTCGCGCTCGAGAACGACGTCAAGCTCCAGGTCTCGCTCGAGCTCGCGAGGGAGGCCTAGCCGCGATGCGCATCCTCGGGCTCTCAGGCAGCCTGCGCGGCGATTCGCACAACACACGGCTCCTGCGCGGGGCCGGCGGGCTGCTGCCCGCCGGCGTCGAGCTGGAGGTGTTCGACCAGCTCGCTGCAATCCCGCCCTACAGCGAGGATGACGAGCACGAGCCTCCTGCGGCGGTCGCGGCCCTCAGGGCGGCGATCGCCGCGTCCGACGCCGTGCTCGTGGCCACGCCCGAGTACAACGCCTCGATCCCCGGCCAGCTCAAGAACGCGCTCGACTGGATCTCGCGCCCCGTCGCGACCACGCCCCTGCGGGGCAAGCCCGCAGCCGTGATCGGCGCCAGCACCGGCCTGTTCGGTGCAGTCTGGGCGCAGGCGGAGACGCGCAAGGTGCTCAGCACGATCGGCGCCCGCGTCGTGGACCGCGAGCTGCCCATCGCCCAGGCCGACGAGGCCCTCGGTGCCGACGGCCTGCCGCTCGACACTGACGCCGTGCAGCAGCTCTCGGCGACGCTCGACGAGCTGCTGGAGTCGGCCGGAGCCATGCCGCTTGCCGCCTGAGCTGCGCGCGGCTCTGCGACTGCGGCCGCCTAGACTGGGCCGGAATGATCGAGGAGCTCGTCAATCAGATCGAGACGCGGTTCGCCGAGCTGGGCGCCCAGATGACCGACGCGGAGGTGATCTCCGACCGGGAGCGCTACGCGCAGGTGGGCCGCGCCTACAGTCAGCTGGAGGCCGCAGCCAAGCTCGCCGCGCGGTGGCGCCACGCCCAGGATGACGCCGCCGGCGCCGAGGAACTGCTCTCGGAGATGGGCGAGGACCCAGAGCTGCGCGAGGAGCTGACCGGCGCGCGCGAGCGGATCGAGGAGCTGGAGGAGGAGATCCGCATGGCGATGGTCGAGCGCGATCCCAACGACGACAAGAGCGTGATCCTCGAAATCCAGGGCGGCGCCGGCGGCGATGAGGCGGGGCTGTGGGCCGGCGACCTCTACCGGATGCTCACCCGCTACGCCGAGCGGCGCGGCTGGCAGAGCGAGCCGCTGGACATCGGCGACGGCAAGTTCACCTTCGCGGTCAAGGGCGACGGGGCCTACTCGGTGTTCAAGTTCGAGGGTGGGACCCACCGCGTTCAGCGGGTGCCCCAGACCGAGTCACAGGGCCGGATCCACACCTCCACGGCGACCGTCGCCGCGCTGCCCGAGGCTGAGGACGTGGACGTCCAGGTTGACGCCAACGACCTGCAGATCGACGTCTACCGCTCCTCGGGGCCGGGCGGGCAGTCGGTCAACACGACCGACTCGGCCGTCCGCGTGACGCACAGGCCATCGGGAATCGTTGTCTCCATGCAGGACGAGAAGTCTCAGCTGCAGAACCGCGAGAAGGCGCTGCGGGTGCTGCGCGCGCGCCTGTATGAGCGGGCGCTCGCAGAGCAGCAGGCGGAGCTGGCCGCAGATCGCCGCTCGCAGGTCGGCACGGGCGACCGGGCGGAGAAGATCCGCACCTACAACTACGGCGAGCGGCGCGTCACCGACCACCGCATCAAGCTCACCGTCCACAACCTCGACCAGGTGCTCGAAGGCGAGCTGGAGGAGCTGACCGCGGCGCTCCAGGCCGACGAGAAGCGCCGGCGCCTGGAGGCGCAGACAGCGGCGTGACCGATCGAGTATCGGCCAGCACACCTGCGCTCGACGCACTCGACGGCGCGATCACCGCGATCGCGGCCGCGGGCTGTGAGACGCCGCGCCTGGACGCCGAAGTGCTGCTCGCGCACGTCCTCGGCGTCGATCGCCAGCGGCTGCTGATCGACCGCCAGCTGGCCGTGGCGGGGCCGGCGGTGCGCGCCTACCAGGATGCCGTGCGCCGTCGCGCCGCGGAGCGCGAGCCGGTCGCCTACATCGTCGGCAGTCGCGGCTTCCGCCGGCTCGAGGTGGCGGTCGATGCTCGCGCGCTGATCCCGCGCCCGGAGACCGAGCTGCTGGTCGAGGTCGGCCTGGAGCTCGAGCGCGGCGTCAGCGTGCTGGACCTCGCCACCGGCAGCGGCGCCGTCGCACTGGCGCTGAAGGACGAGCGCCCCGACCTGGTGCTGAGCGGTAGCGACCTCAGCCAGGCGGCGCTGGAGCTGGCCGCCGCCAACGCCGTGCGCCTCGGCCTGGACGTGCGCTGGCTGCACGCCGACCTGCTCGCGGGCGTCCCCGACGAGTTCCACGCCGTCCTCTCCAACCTGCCCTACGTCGCCGAGTCGCAGCGCGCGCAGCTGGCGCCGGAGATCCTCCGCCACGAGCCCCCCGGCGCCCTGTTCTCGGGGTCCGACGGGCTGAGCGCGATCACCGCGCTGCTCGACCAGCTCGCCCCCCGCAGCCGTGTCCAGCTCGTGGCGCTGGAGGTGGGCGCGGGACAGGCGCCCGCCGTCGCGGAGCTGGCCCGCGGCGCGGGCTTCCAGACAGTGCGCTCAAAGCGCGACCTGGCGGGTATAGAGCGGGTAGTGATCGCGGAGCGCCAACCGGAGCGTCGATCGCAGCGCGACTCGGAGCGCCGATGACCGCCCGGCTCGAGGACGAGGATGCGGACCGCCTGCAGGCGTGCTTGGCGGGCGGCGGTGTCGCGGTGTTCCCCACGGACACCGTCTACGGCCTCTGCTGCGATCCCGAGAGCGAGCAGGCGGCGCGAGCGCTGTATGCGCTGAAGGGCCGCCCGAGCGCACGGTCCTCAGCGGTCATGTTCTTCGCGCTGGCGCCAGCGCTGGGGACATTGGCGAGCGATCTGCACGAGATCGAGCGCCACGCGCTGCAGGCGCTGCTGCCCGGCCCGGTGACCGTGCTGCTGGCAAACCGCGCGACCCGCTTCGCGGCGGCCTGCAGGACGGACCCGGCGACGCTCGGCCTGCGCGTGCCGCGCCTGCCCGAGCGGCTGGCCGCGCTGTGCTCGCTCGAGAGAGGAGTGATGCAGTCCAGCGCCAACATCTCAGGCCAGCCCGACGCCCGGGCGCTGGCGGAGGTGCCGCACAGCATCCTCGACGGCGCCGATCTCGTGCTCGACGGCGGCGAGCTGCCCGGCATCCCCTCCACGGTGATCGATCTGCGCGATCTGCACTCCGAGCGGCGGTGGCACGTCCTGCGCGAGGGCGCGCTCGCAAGAGACGCAGTGCAGGAGCTGCTCGGATCGCTGAGCTGAGGCGCCACGGTCCTGCGCCCGTGCTAGCCTCGTAACAGCTGCCGCGACTGGCGCCCTGAGGTGGAATCGACCACCGGGAAGCGGTCAGCCAACCCGCCGCGCGCCTGGGCACCGAAGTCGTCATTGCCTGCCAAGGAGAGCGCCGTGAACGAGCTTAGTCCCGACTACTTCAACCGCCCGCTCGCCGAGGTGGACCCCGAGATCGCGGAGGTGCTGCGGGGCGAGCTCGATCGCGAGCAGCGCACGCTCGAGATGATCGCCTCGGAGAACTTCGTGCCGCGCGCCGTGCTCGAATGCCAGGGCTCGGTGCTCACCAACAAGTACGCCGAGGGCTACCCCGGCCGCCGCTACTACGGCGGCTGCGAGTGGGTCGACGTCTCCGAGCAGCTCGCCATCGACCGCGCCACCGCGCTGTTCGGAGCCGAGCACGCCAACGTCCAGCCGCACTCCGGCTCGCAGGCCAACGCCGCCGTCTACCACGCACTCCTGCAGCCCGGCGAGACCATCATGGGCCTCTCGCTGGCGCACGGCGGGCATCTCACGCACGGCATGAAGATCAACGTGTCCGGACGCCTGTACGACATCGCCCCCTACGAGGTGGACCGCGACAGCGGCCTGATCGACATGGAGGAGGTGGCGCGCATCGCCCGCGAGCGCCGGCCCAAGCTGCTGCTGGCCGGCTGGTCGGCCTACCCCCGTCAGCTGGACTTCGCCCGTTTCAGGGAGATCGCCGATGAGGTCGGCGCGCTGCTGATGGTGGACATGGCCCACTTCGCGGGACTAGTGGCCGCCGGTCTGCATCCGAGCCCGATCGAGCTCGGCGCCGACGTGGTCACGACCACCACCCACAAGACGCTCGGCGGTCCGCGCGCCGGAGTGATCCTGTGCAAGGAGCAGTACGCCAAGAAGATCGACTCGGCCGTCTTCCCCGGCCAGCAGGGGGGCCCCCTGGAGCACGTGATCGCGGCCAAGGCAGTGGCCTTCAAGATCGCCGCCAGCGAGCTGTTCGCCGAGCGCCAGCGGCGCACCGTGGACGGCGCTCGGGCCCTCGCGCGCGAGCTGTTGAGCTCGAGCCCGCCCGCCCACGGCGTCAACGTCCTCACGGGAGGGACGGACGTCCATCTGATCCTGGTGGACCTGCGCGAGACCGAGCCCGCGCTCACGGGCAGACAGGCCGAGGATCGCCTGCACGAGATCCAGATCACCGTCAACCGCAACGCCGTCCCGTTCGATCCGCGCCCGCCGATGGAGGCATCGGGCCTGCGGATCGGCACTCCCGCCCTGGCCACGCGCGGGCTCCAGCAGGAGGACTTCACCGAGGTCGGCAAGATCCTGGCGGCGGCGCTGACGCCCGAATACGAGTCCCGGGCGGGCGAGCTGGCGGAGCGCGTCGGCGCGATCGTGGAGCGCTACCCGCTGTACGAGAGCCTGGCGGCGCCCGCGACCGTCTGACGGGAGCGCCCGCGCCCCGCCAGCGCTCTCGACCCCGGCGCCTGCGATGCTGTGCGTGAGTCGATGGCGCAACCAAACGAGCTCGACGCGCTTTTTGCCTTCCTGGTCGCTGCGGGCGTCACCGCGCTGCTGACCCCGCTGACCATGCGCTTCGCACGCGCCGTCGGCGCCATCGACGAGCCGCGCGAGCGCGGGCTCTCCGAACATCCCACGCCGCTGCTCGGCGGGATCGCGATCTTCATCGGGGCGCTGGTCTCCGCCCTGATCTGGCTCCCGGCTGGCTACGCCCGCGAAGGCCAGCCGCAGCTGTGGCACGGCGTGCTGATCGCCGCCGCGGTCATCACCCTGGTGGGAGCCCTGGACGACCGCTTCGACCTGCACCCTGCCCTCAAGCTCCTCGGCCAGCTGCTCGCCGCGGTGATCGTGGTGCACTTCGGGGTGGCGGTGAAGGCGATCACGCTGCCGTTCGCCGGCACGCTGCACTTCCCCAATGCGGGCGTCACCAACGCCGGCCCTGTGCTGACCGTCATCGGCCTGGTGCTGATGATGAACGTGGTCAACTTCTCCGACGGCGTGGACGGCCTTGCGGCGGGGGTCTGTGTGATCATCGCCGCCACCATGGCGGTGATCGCCTTCGACCTGGACCGCCAGCAGCCCGGGGTGCTCGCCGCGCTGACCGCCGGCGCGGCGCTCGGCTTCCTGCTCTTCAACTTCCCGCCCGCGTCCAGCTTCATGGGCGACTGCGGGGCGAACCTGCTCGGCCTGCTGATGGGCGTGATCACGGTGGAGGCCGCCGTCAAGACCGCCGCCGTGGTGTCCTTCGTGCTGCCATTGATCCTGCTGGCGGTGCCGTTCCTGGACACCACCTTCGTGGTGCTCAAGCGCTTGAAGTATCGCCAGCCGATCTACCGGCCCGACAGCGAGCACTTCCACCATCGCATGGCCCGCATCGGGTTCTCCAGCAGGCGCACGATCGCCTACCTGTACGCCTGGACGCTGATGCTGGCTGGGCTGGCCCTGGCGCTGAAGTTCGTCCCCTACAGCGACCACAAAGGCCACTACGACACCGGCTGGACGCTCGTGATCATCGCCCTCGGCCTCGTCGTGGTGGGTGCGAGCGTGTATCTCGTCTACGTGCTCGAGATTCTCAAGTTCAGGCGCCTGGACGCGATCCGCCTGCGCCACCTACGTCCCGAGGCCTCACCAGCGGAGATCGACATGCACGTGGCGAAGCACCTCGAAACCGGTGAGTTCCAGGCGCTGGCGCAGACCGGGAAGGGCGAGGTGCAGGTGCTGGACGATGCGGTGCCTGGCGGGGCTCAGCAGCGCGTCGGCGAGCGGCAGGTGGATGAGCACGGCATAGGCGCAGAACAGGAGCGTGGCGGCGCGCAGGCGCCGATCACCGCCGACGGCCGCTAGCGGCAGCAGCCAGATCCCGTACCAGGGCAGCAGCCACGCGGTCGAGAGCAGCAGCGCCAGCGTCGCCCATCCGCCCGCCACACGCCAGTCGGCCCCCCGCGCCGTACGCCACAGCGCGCCCGCGAGCACCGCGAGAAAGCCCGCCGCATAGAGGTGGCGCCACCAGCTCGGCGTCCCGCTCAGCCCCACCATGCGCGCCGTCTCGGCGGGGATGCTGTGGGTGGCCACGAGCTGCTGCTGCTCGCCCACCGCGCCCAGGAATCCGACCGCGTGCACGCCGAACCCCACCACGCCCACTGCCACCAGTGCCAGCAGGCTGACGGCCCCTGCGAGCGCCAGCGCGATGCGCTCTCGCCTGGCGGGGGAGGCGAGCACCAGGAACGGCAGCATCAGTCCCGCGGTCAACTTGACGCCGACGCCCGCCGCCAGCGCCGCCACGGCCGCCCGTGGGCGCTGCCGGGCTCCCGCCGTCAGCGCCAGCGCCGCCGCCAGCGCCGCCAGCACCAGCGTGTCGTTGTGCGCGCCGCCGACGGCCAGCACCAGCAGCACCGGGTTCAGGCCCACGAACGCCGCGGCCCAGCGAGCGCTCTGGCCGAGTCGGCCCGCGGCGCGCGCGATCAACGCGACCGCGCCGAGGCTCGAGACGGCAGCGACCACCTTCATCGCCCACAGCCCGCCCGCGAGCCCCATCGGGGCTGTGACGTAGCTGGCGAGCGTGAACAGCGGCCCGTAGGGGGAGTGCTTGAAGGGCCAGCCGACGAACGCGTAGACGGGATCCGTGGGCGCTTCGGCGGCCACGTGCGTGTAGGGGTCCAGGCCGTGCAGCGCGCCCATCCGCGCGAACGCCAGGTAGCCGAAGACGTCCTGGGAGATCAGCGGCGGACCCAGCACCAGGATCAGGTGTGCCAGCACGATCGCGCCCGCCAGCGCCGCGAGCGGCAGCGTTCGTGCCGCGGCCAGCACCAGCAGGTAGCTGGCGCACATGATCAGCATCAACGTCTGGAAGCTGTGACTGCCGAGGCCCACGCTCAGGTCCTGCAGCGGACCCGCCAGCCAACCGGGCCAGCCGCCGCTGCGTCCCGGCACGTATTGCGAAGGCGCGCCGGCGGCGCCCGCGCTCAGCAGGAAGACCGTCGTCAGGACGCCGAGCAGGCCCAGCGCGCCCAGTGCGCGCATGACGCCAGCCGGCGCCCGCGCGCCGGCGGAGCGGCCTCTCTGCGCGCGCACGGGGCCGGGAATCCGAACCTCGGGCATCGGAGTCGCCGCCTGCATGGAGCCATTGTTACGTCTGCCCGAGCTGCAAGTCTCCGGCGCGACCCGATACCCTGAGAACACAGCAGCGTCCGCCGGGAGTGCCCGCGCGCGGATGTGCGTCTGTGCTGGAGCGCTCGGCTGTGGGCGTGCACACCCCTTTATGCGACGTCGTCACCGCAAACGCATCTCGCGCCGGGCTCCCGGGCCGAGTCGTGTCCTGATCCTGTCCGCCGATGTGGGCGAGGGCCACGCGGCCGCCGCGAGGGCGCTCGCGCAGCAGATAGAGGAATCGCCACGCGAGGCCGAGGTGACGATCATCGACGGCCTCGCCGCGATGGGCCCGCTGCTGCGCCCGGTGGTCGAGGACGGCTACCGCGTGCAGCTGCGCTTCTTCCCCTGGACCTACACGGTCATCTACTGGCTGCTCGAGCACGTGCTGCCGGTTCGGATGCTCGCGCGCCGTCTGCTATGCCTGCTCGGCTCGCGCCCGCTGGCACGCGCCATCGCCGAGCACGACCCCGACGTGATCGTCTCCACCTACCCCGCCGTCACGGTGGTGCTGGCGCGCCTGCGCCGCGTCGGCGAGGTTCGCTGCCCGACGGTCGCCACGATCACCGATCTGACCGGCTTGTTCTTCTGGGCGCAGCCCGGCATCGACACGCATCTGGTGATGTACGGCGAGTCGATGCGCTCCGTCGAGCGCATCGCCGGACGCGGCAGCGTGCAGCTGGTGCGCCCGCTGATCTCCGCGGAGTTCCTGGAGCCCCGCTGCCCGACCGAGTCCCGTCGAGCGCTCGGCCTGCCGGAGCAGGGCCGCATGGTGGTGGTCTCCGGCGGAGGCTGGGGCGTGGGGGACATCGCCGGCGCGGTCGGCGAGTTCATCCGCGTGCCGGAGGTCAGCAGCATCGTGTGCCTGGCCGGGCACAACGACCAGCTGGCCGAGAAGCTGAGCGCGGCCTTCCGCGGCGAACCCCGCGTCCACGTCTACGGCTTCACCGACCAGATGCCCGACCTGCTGGCGGCGGCGGACGTGCTCGTGCACTCCACCGGCGGGGTCACCTGCCTGGAGGCCAAGGCCGCAGGGACGCCTGTCGTCTCCTACGGGCTGCCGGTCGGCCACGCCCGTCTGAACACACGCGCGATGGCCGCCCTGGACCTGCTGCGGCTGGCAAACGACACCGACGAGCTGCGCGAGCACGTGCGGGCGAGCTTCGCCGCCGAGGAGGGCGCACAGCTGGACGGGCCGGGGATGTCGGCCCCGTCGGAGGATCCGGCCGCCGTTGACGTGGTGCTCCAGGCGCCGCGGCGGGTGCGCCCGATTCCGTGGTGGCAGCTGCGGCTGGCGGCGCTTGCCACCCAGCTCGTGCTCCTGATCGGGGTGGGCTCGTGGATGATGTCCACCGACGAGGTGGCCGCGGTCGCGGCCAAGGTGCTGGACGTGCACACGCTCGTCCACGTCAACACCACCCAGCCCGACGTCGCGCTGATCGTGCACGCACCCTCACGCGACATCGCGCTGGTGGCCTCGGAGCTGGCGGCCCGGGGCATCCACGTCTCCTTCGCCGACGACTCCGGCGTCCCGTCCTCGGCAAGGATCGCCGGGGTACGCGCGCTCGGCGACGAGCTGCTGCCGGAAGTGCCGCGCTCGGCGTTCCTGCGCTGGGTACGCACGCGCGGCACCCTGCGCTCGCAGGCGCGCGCCCTCGGGCTGCACCACCAGTTCTACTTCCTGCAACCGCGTGGCGGGCTGTCGGTGGGCCAGCTGGTGCTGGCGCGCACCGCCGGCGCCACTCCCGTGCGCGGCGTGCTGCGCATCAGCGCCACCGCTCCGCTGCCTCAGCGCACGCTGCGTGCCGGCGACGTCTTGGTGGTCGAGCTCGACGGCTCGCCCTCCTCGGTGGCGGGGTTGGAGCGCATCATCGCCTGGCTGGGCTCCGACAAGCTCGGCGCCGAGCCGCTGGCGTGGCTCACGCGCTCGCCTTCCATGAGCGCCAGCAGCAGCGGCGAGCGCGCCAGCAGCGCCGCTCCGGTGACCAGCAGCAGCAGCGCAGCGCCCAGCGGCACGCCGCCAAGCGGCGTCGCGCCGAAGCGCTCGCCCAGCAGCAGCGGCGCGAGCACCACCGGCACGACCGTCTGAGTCACGAACACCACCGGGGCCACCTGGATCGCCGGGCGCGACTGCAGGGCGCTCATCTCGCTCAGCACGCCCACCCCGGAGGCCGCCGCGGTGGACAGGGCCCATAGCCCTGCCGCCAGCAGGTGATGCCCGGCGAGGTCATCGGATGCGAGCTTGGTCGCCACCCCGCTCCAGCCGAACGCCAGGCCCGCGCCGATCATGGTCACCTCGGCGCGGGAGTGCCCGAGCGCGCGCAGCAGATACGGAACCAGGCTCGCCAGGCCAAGGCCAACCAGCACCAGCGTGATCGTCAGCTCCTCCGAGCTGTGGCTGGTGCTGCGCGGGGGAGCGAACACGGCCGCGCCGATCACGCCGAGCACGATCGCGCCCATCGCCACGTGCTCGTATTTTCCGGCGTGCTCGCCCAGCATGCGCTCGGCGAGGAACATCAGCACCAGCAGGCCTGCCGCCAGCGCCGGCTGGACCACCACGAGCGGGGCCAGCAGCAGAGCCACGACCTGCAGCGGCCAGCCGAGGATCGAGAGCCCCGTCCCGAGCAGCCAGCGGGCGCGTCTGATCAGCCCCCAGGCGAGCGCCAGGCGCAGGTGCTCCTCGTGCGGCGCCTCCTTGGCGTCCATCGCCTGGAGGGCGATCCCTAGGCTGTAGAGCGAAGACGCCCCTACCGCCGCCCCGATTCCCAGCACCAGATTGACCATGTCCGCTCACGATCATCGCACTCCGGGGACTCCGATCGCGGGCGCACTGGCCGGCGTGGCGATGGCGAGCTACCTGCTTCCGGGGCTGGCCGGCGCGTGGCCGGCCATGCGCCGGCCGCTGGGAGTCGAGGACCGCACCAGCAGCGGACGCGGGTATGCGCTGACCTTCGACGACGGTCCGCACGCCGAGGGCACGCCCGCGGTGCTCGAGATCCTCGGCCGCGAGCAGGTGGGGGCGACCTTCTTCCTGGTCGGCGAGCAGGTGCTGCGCAACCCTGGCGTGGCGCGGGAGATCGTGGCCGCCGGCCACGGGATCGGGCTGCACTGTCATCGTCATCGCAACCTGCTGCGACTCACCCCCTGGCAGGTCCGCGAGGACATCGCCCGCGCGCAGGAGATCATCGAGGGTGAGACGGGCGTCTCGCCCGAGCTCTATCGCCCTCCCTACGGGGTCCTGAACGCCGCCGCGCTGCGCCTGGCGCGCAGGCACGGCTGGCGCACACTGCTGTGGAGTCAGTGGGGCCGGGACTGGGAGGCGCGCGCCACGCCCGAGTCGATCGCCGAGCGCGTGAGCGACGGCGCCGGCGAGGGCTCAGTGCTGCTGCTGCACGACGCCGACGACTACTCCGCGCCGGGCTCCTGGCGGCGCACCGCCGCCGCGCTGCCACGGGTCCTCGACACGCTCGCCGCACGAGGCCTGCACGCCACGGCGCCGTAGCCGAGCTTTCCGGCGCGTTCGCGCGCCCGCGCCCGTCCACGCTCGCGCGAGGACGATCTGCGCCTGCGGATAACATCGATCGCTTGAACACCGCGGTTTCGATCCCGGCGGGTGGCTCGAACGCCGCGCTGCCCGCAATTGAGGCACTCGCGCCCGTCCACACGCGCACACGGTGGTGGGGGGAGGCGCTGGTGATCGCATGGCTGGTCTGGGTGTATGACGCGATCACCAACCTCGCGCCGCTGCGCCTGCACGTCGCGCTGGGGAACGCGCAGGACATCCTCGGGCTCGAGCGCTCGCTGAGCATCGATCCCGAGCGGGCTCTCGACCAGTGGCTGGCAGGACACCACACGCTCGGGCTGGTGATCTCCGACTACTACGACAACGCGCACTTCGTGGTCACGCTGTCGCTGCTCGGCTGGCTGTGGTGGCGGCGGGCGGATCTCTACCGGCCGCTGCGCAACTCGCTCGTGCTGGTGAACGTGCTGGCGTTCGTCGTCTTCTGGCGCTACCCCGTGGCGCCGCCGCGGATGCTCGACGGGTTCACCGACATCGTCGAATCGACCGGCGCGATCGGCTCCTGGCACAGCGGGGCGCTGGCCTCGCAGGCCAACGAGCTGGCGGCCATGCCGTCATTGCACATCGCCTGGGCGGTGTGGTGCACGGTGGCCCTGTGGCGGATCACCGAGCGCGTGTGGGTACGCGTGGCGGGCGCGCTGTATCCGTGCCTCACCGCGTTCGCCGTGCTCTGCACCGGCAACCACTTCGTGCTGGACATCCTCGGCGGGGTGGCTGTGATCGCGATCGCTCTGCTGATCGTGCGCCTGGCGGGACGCCGGCCACGAGGGCGCACGCCCGGCACCGTTCGCACACGCCCGTTCTTCGCAAAGTCCGACCGCGCCGCGTACCGCATGTCACAAACTTGTTACGAAGTCCAAGACCAGGTAGACTAGCGGCGCCGCCGCAGACAGCTGAGGGACGCTTCGACGGCTCGCCGCAACACAGCGGGGGGATTTTCTCGTCTGTAGGGTGGTCCTACACACATGCCAGATTTCGACGCCAACGAGGATCACAGCTGCCTGCCCGGCTCCGGCCCGGAAGGCTCCCGCGAACCTGCTGAGATCCGCCCGCCGGCAGACGCTCGCCGCCTCTCCCACGGCCGTGCGGTCGTGCGACGGACCAGGCGCGGGTGGCGGCTCGAGCCGGCCCCGCCGCGGGTTCGAGCCCGCGCGCGCCACGGCCGCAGCTGCGGCGCGCGCCGACGCTGGTGCTGTCTTGCCGCGCAGCCTGCCCGGCGTCGGCGGCGCTGGACCGTGGGCCGCGGGCTGCCCCCCGGACATCGAAGCTGACGTGGTCTTCCTTCGCTACCTCGACGTGTGCCTGGTGCTCGCGACGGCCCCGTTCGTTCTGATCGGCGGCATGCCCACGCTCGGCTACGCGATCGGGGCGGGCGCGTGGATGCTGACGCGCGCCGGAACCGCGTTCCTGCATGCCCAGGCGCGCCGCGCCAGCGACGCCAAGATCCGGGCCGGCCTGCTCGTGGCGGGGCTGCTCGGACGCGTCTGGCTCGTGGCGGCCGCGATCATCCTCGCGCGCTACGCCGGCAGCAAGGACGACGGGATCATGGCCGCCGTCCTGGTGCTCGCCGCCTTCACCGTCTACCTGGCCATGTCCTTCATCACCCGCGACGGCCCGCTGCAGAGCGCGCCGCGCAGCCACGGCACGCCCAGCACCTCATGAGCGCGGCCGTCTCTCAGACACCGCAGCACAGCGGAGAGCCGGCGCCTGCGTCGAAGACCAAACGCACGCTCCTGATCCTCCTGGGAATCTGGATCGGGGGCATGATCGCGCTGTTCCTGATCTTCGGCAGCGGCGGGCGCAACAGCAGCTACCAACCCCAGAACGAGTTCAAGCTCGACAACTGGGTGAGCCTCGGGGTCTTCTCGATCAACAAGGCGGTGCTGTACCTGTTCCTCGCGGCGATCGCAACCTGTGTGAGCATGATCTACATCGCCCGGCGCATGCAGGCGCGGCCCAACAAGGTCCAGACGGCCGTGGAGACGCTCTACCAGCTGATGCGCGAGAACATCACCGGCGGCAATCTCGACGAGAAGATGGCCAAGCGCTGGTTCCCGTTCATCGGCACGCTGTTCCTGTTCATCATGTTCTCCAACCTGGTCGGCTACATCCCGCTGCCGACCAACACCGAGCACGAGATCAGCGTGTTCGGCCTGCACATCCCGTCCTTCTCGCTGTATGCGGCCACGGCGAACCTCTCGATCCCGCTGGTGCTCGCCCTGCTGGTGTTCATCTCCTACACCTTCGAAGGGGTTCGTGCCAAGGGCCCGATCGGCTACCTGAAAGGGCTCGTCCCCGGTGGTGTCACCGGTCCCATGGCCGTCTTCATCTTCCTTCTCGAGGTGCTCTCGAACGTCATGCGGCTGATGTCGCTGTCCATTCGCCTCTTCGCGAACATCCTGGCCGGCCACCTGATCATCCTCTTCATGGCGGGCGCGCTCGCCGTGATCCTTGGGCTCTCCGCGCTGGCCTGGTTCACGATCCCGTTCGGCATTCTGCTGTTCGCGTTCGAGGTCGGCCTGGTGGCCGCCCTGCAGGCGTTCATCTTTGCCACCCTCACAGCTATCTACCTCGGCGGCGCGGTCG
>DAINPC010000030.1:0-1313 GCA_036743695.1 Solirubrobacteraceae bacterium
TCGGCGCCGTGGGCGATGATCGTCGGGCCGAGCATGCCCACGCCGATCGCGTCGAGGATGCCGGGTACCTTCGCGCGTGCGATCTCCTGGTTGCACAGGACCTGCTCGATCGGACCGAGTCCCTGTCCGCCGTATTCCTTGGGCCAGGTCACCCCGGCCAGCCCCGCCTCGGCGAGCTTGCCCTGCCAGTTGCGCCGGGCGTCGAGTATCTCCGCCTCGTCCTCGAGCGCGCCGGAACCCTGCAGGATGGGGGCGTCAGACTTGTGCTCGTCCAGCCAGCTGCGCACCTGGGCGCGGTAGGCGGCCTGCTCCGGTGTGTCGTCGAGATCCACGTCTTCTCCTTTGGCTGACTGACCAGTCAATCTGTTCACGGAACGGTACTCCACGGCGCGCGAGAGCGTCGCACGCGGGGCGCGGCGTCCGGCGGGGGAATGTCCCGAGCGGGCGCGTCAGGCGCCGGGCGGCATCGGCGGCTCGGTCACGCGCGGCAAGTGGTAGACGTCGTGGAAGGCGCGGTCCAGCAGCTGGCGTGCCTGGGTGCCTGGCGCGGTCGAGTTGAGCAGCACCACGCCCAGGCGCACGCCGCCGCGCTGCGCCGTCGCCACCAGGCAGCGCCCCGCCGCCAGCGTCCAGCCGGTCTTCAGGCCGGTCGTACCCGGATAGTGGTAGATCAGCAGCGGATTGTTGTTGTAGAGGTAGAGCTTGCCGCCCTTGATCGGGAAGGGCAGCACGGCCGAGTAGGTGTGCACGACCCTGGCGATGCGCGGCTGCGCGAGGTCCATGTGGGCCAGCATCGCGAGATCGGCCGCGCACGAGAAGTTGCCCGCGTCGTAGTAGCCCGAGGGCGAGGAGTAGCGCGTGCAGCCCATCCCCAGATGGGCCGCCTCGGAGTTCATGCGCGCCACGAAGCCCTTGACGGTGCCCGCCAGATGTTGCGCCAGCGCGATCGCGGCGTCGTTGCCGGAAGGCAGCAGCAGGCCGTAGAGCATGCTCTCCAGGAGCACGTGTTTGCCGAGCGGCAGCACGCCGACCTTCGAGCCGCCCGAGTTGATCGCCGCACGCGTGACCAGCACCCTCGCACTCGGGGGCGCCGACTGCACCGTCAGCAGCGCGGTCATCATCTTGGTCAGGCTTGCGATCGGCACCCGCCGGAAGGCGTTGCGTTGCCACAGGACCCGGCCGCTGGAGAGGTTGAGCAGCAGCCCCGCGCGCGGCGGTGAGTGGAAGGCCAGCTGGATCGGATCGCGGCTGGGGGTGGCGATCCCCGCGAGCGCGAGCGCGGGCTTGGCGAGCACCAGGCCGGCGGGCGAGAG
>DAINPC010000030.1:1413-4633 GCA_036743695.1 Solirubrobacteraceae bacterium
CGATCCCCGCGAGCGCGAGCGCGGGCTTGGCGAGCACCAGGCCGGCGGGCGAGAGGGCGGGCGAGAGGGCGGGCGCCACCGCCGCCTTCGCAGCGACCCGCACGCTGGCCTTGGCCGGGTCGTGAGCGCCGCCATTCGATCGTCCGGAGAGCGCCATCGCCCCGATCGCCGCGAGCACGGCCAGCCCGAACACGCCCCCCGCTGCCTGCTGGCGGCGGCGGCGCTGGCGGGCAGCGAGCGCTCGCCGGTGGCGACCCTGGCCGGGGGTCATGAAGGGGGATGTGCTCATCGGTGTGGGGGGCCTGGGTGCATGCGGGGCGCTTCCATGTTCGTCTCGGCGGCTCGGTGTCGGCGCGCGGTGGCCTTCAACGTGGAGGATTGCGCAGCGCGCCGATGATCCCGACGGCGAGCATCGCGAGGATGAACACGGAGAGCAATCCTGCGACTGTAACTCCCTGTTCGGCCACGGCGTGGACGGTCAGGTAGGCGAAGCCGACTATGAACACTAGCGCTGCACACAGTACGAACAGGCGGGTCATGCCGGGGCTCTCGAGCGGGGCTCCATGACCTCTAGTACACCTGCAGCGGCCGCCGGGCCCTGCGGCCGGCGACGAGCAGCCGGATCGCCAGCAGGCCGAAGGCGAAGCCGCCGATGTGCGCGAAGTAGGCCACGCCTTCGCCGCTGCCCACAGGGCTGGCGAGGCCGGCCAGGCCGAAGTAGAGCTGCTCCAGGAACCAGAAGCCGAGCAGCACCAGCGCCGGGACCTCCACGATCGTGACGAAGAAGACGATGAACACGAGCGTGAGGATGCGCGCGCGGGGATAGAGCAGGATGTAGCCGCCGAGCAGCGCCGCGATCGCGCCCGAGGCTCCGAGCGTGGGGCCGGTGGCGTTTGGGTCGGCCAGCACCTGGGCGCCCAGCGCGACCAGCCCGCCGAGCAGGTAGAAGACGGGGAAGCGCACACGCCCCATCGCGTCCTCCACGGTGGGGCCGAAGATCGCCAGGAACAGCATGTTCCCAAAGATGTGCAGGAAGCTGCCGTGCAGGAACATCGACGTCAGGACCGTCTCCCAGGTCGCCGGCTGGGGCCCGGGGCTGCCCGACACGCGCGGCTGCCCCTGGCAGGCGACGGCGCTGAGGAGCCCTTCGGGGCTCTGCTGGGCGACCAGTTCACAGTGGCTGCCCAGGTGGGTCAGCTCGTAGGGGATCGCGCCGTAGTGGACCGCCACGCTGTTGGTCGGCCCGCCGAAGAAGCTTCCCCCGTGGCGGATCTCCAGCAGGTACGCGATCACGTTGATCGCCACCAGCGCCACCGTGACGAAGGGAAACCGCGCCAGCGGGATGTTGTCCTTGAGCGGGAAGATCCCGCGAGACTATCCGTGCGCAGCCAGCGGACCGACACCCGCGCGGGGCTGCGGCACGTGCTGGTCGGCGTGGTAGGAGGAGCGCACGAGCGGCCCGGCGGCCACGTGGTCGAAGCCGAGCTGATAGGCGGCGCGCTCGAGCGCGGCGAACTCGTCCGGGTGCCAGTAGCGCACCACCGGGAGGTGGCGCTCGGAGGGGCGCAGGTACTGCCCGACGGTGAGCACCCGCACGCCGCTCTCGCGCAGCGCGGCGAAGGCCTCGACGAGCTCCTCGTGGGTCTCGCCAAGTCCGACCATCAGGCCGGACTTCGTGACAACCTCGCCGGCGCCCAGCTCGCCCGCGAGTCGCAGCACGCGGCAGGAGCGCTCGAACTCGGAGCCGCGGCGGGCGATCGGATACAGGCGCGGGACGACCTCGACGTTGTGGTTGAAGACGTCCGGGCGCTCGGCGATCACCTTCGCCAGCGGCATCTCCTGGCCCTGGAAGTCGGGGGTCAGCACCTCGATCTGGCAGCCGGGCGCCTGGCGGCGAACCTGCCGGATCACGCCCACAAACGCCGAGGCGCCCTTGTCGGGGAGATCGTCGCGGTCAACCGAGGTGATGACCGCGTGGCGCAGGCCCATGCGCGCGATCGAGCGGGCCACGCGCGCTGGCTCGAGCGGATCGTTCCAGGTCGGCTTGCCGGTCTTGACGTTGCAGAAGCCGCAGCGGCGGGTGCAGGTGTCGCCGAGGATCATGAACGTGGCCGTGCCCCGCTCCCAGCACTCGCCCACGTTCGGGCACGCCGCCTCCTGGCAGACCGTGTGCAGGTTCTCCTCGCGGATCAGCGCGGTCAGCTCGCGGTAGCGCTCGCCGCCCGGCGCGGGCACCTTGAACCACGGCGGCTTGCGCTCGCGCAGCGGACGCACGTCCGGGCCGAGCACGCTGAGCACATCCATGCCGCCGGGGTTGGATCGCGAGCGGGTGGCGCTCACGCGGGGATCGTCTCCCGCCGGGTTTGGGGGATGTCTCTCGGAGCCCGCCCGCCCGCTCGCTCGGCCGCGAGCCCTGCGGCGTTCGCAGCGTCGATCCCGAGGCGCCCCGGCGAGACGAGACGCTGGCGGCGTCCGTGCGCCTGAGCGAACTGAAAGGCCATGCGCCTGCGCATGCAGCCCATGCCCGTCGAGCGCTCCGGCGCGAGCTCGCGCTCCAGCGAGGTCATCGTCACGTCGGGCAGGCCGCACGCGACGACCCAGGAGAACGGCTCGAGGTCGTTCTCGACGTTCACGGCGAAGCCGTGGGTGGTGACCCCGCGCGAGACGTGCACGCCGATCGATGCGATCTTGCGCTCCTGCACCCACACGCCGGTGTAGTCGATGCCCTCGTCATGGCGCGAGCGTCCGCGCACGCCTTCCGCGGCGAGCGTGGCGAGGATCGCGTCTTCCATCGTGCGCAGGTAGCGGTGCACGTCGTCGATGCGCATGATCGGATAGCCGACGAGCTGGCCCGGCCCGTGGTAGGTGATCCGGCCTCCGCGGTCGGTCTCGATCACCTCGATGCCCTGTGCGCGATAGAAGTCCTCGCCGAGCGGCAGCTCGCTCTCGCCCGAGCGCCGGCCGCGCGTGTACACGGGTGGGTGCTCAAGCAGCAGCAGCGTGTCGGGCAGCTCGCCGGCCTGCCTGCGCTCGCGGATTCGCTGCTGGATCTCTACGGCCTGCTGGTAGCGAACGGCGCCCAGCTGGCAGACCCAGAGGTCGGGGGCAAGGCTTCGTCGGGACCGGGAGGTGTTCATCTGTCTGCTCCCCTCAGCCTAGCGTCGCGCGTGGGTCCGACGCGAGCAGCGAGTAGACGGCGTCGTCGCTGTAGCGCTCGCCG